>CAYTID010000001.1:0-87523 GCA_964437735.1 uncultured Ignavibacteriaceae bacterium
GTGACAGTGTGATTAAAATTAAAGCAAAAACAATAACAATTTTTTTCATGATAACCACTTGAATTTATTTTGATTTTAACAATGATATAATTTCTTTTAAGCCGGGTTTTTTTCCATATGCAAGAATTGCAGTTCTGAAAATTTTCGCCGCTACCCACATTGCTGCAATAGTCGATAATGCCAGAACCAGCATAGTTGATATAATTTCAACTGCAGGCGGTAATTGTATTGGTATTCTGACAGCCATCATAGTCGGAGTTAATAAGGGAATATAAGACAACACACTAATCAAAGTGGAATTCGGATTCTGGATAATCCACATCGCCAGCAGCAACGGAATAAATAAAACCATAACAAGATAGCCCGTTACCTGCTGAGCTTCTTGTTCGGTATTGAGAGGTGCGCCGAAACCGACAAATATCGCTGCATAAAATAAATATCCTAATATAAAATATGGAAGAAGTATTAAAGCGTTTGTAAGAGTTATCAAGACCATACCGAATTTTAATGCCATGGCGACACCAATCGCCGCCCAAAATCCTATTTGGGCAAATCCAAGAGCGCTTAAACCCAAAATTTTTCCCGCCATCAAATCGTTTGCCGTACTCGAGGACATCAGCACTTCGATAATCCTGTTTGATTTCTCCTCAACCATGCTTCGGACGAGTAATTGCCCTGTAGTTATAATGAGTGTAAACATCGCCATAATAAAAATATATGCGCTGAAAAATATTGTTTTAAAATCAGATTCTTCTTCACCGGCTTCTGTTACCTTCACAGCCTTGAGTTCAATCCGGGATGTTAATTTTTTAATAACTTCCGGATCAAATCCTTCCGATTTTAATTTTCTTTCAACTATAACGTCGCGGATCGTACGATTCAATCTTTCGATCACTTTTATATTTCCCACATTTTGTGTCCTGTATTCAAACGACGAATCTTGTAAGATTGTAGATTTAAGTATCAGATACCCTTCGATATCTTCGTCCAATACAAGTTTATCTGCTTCTATTTTCGGATCCTCGCCGTTGAAAATTTTAATATGGCGAATTATATAATTCGGGCGGCCGTTAGAAAGCGTAAATTTTTCATCTAATTTTGCAGATAAAATATCAGATAAAGTTCCCGTTTCGTCTATTACACCAATGATACGTGATTCTGAATCGGCTTTCCCCATTAAAAGAGTCGGCAAAAAACCTGCACCAATCATGAATATCGGAGTAAGAAAAAGTGATATGATAAACGCTTTGGTTTTTACTTTTTCAATAAATTCCCATCGGGCAACGGCAAGAATTTTCTTCATATCGCTTCTCCCACTTTTTTCCGATTAAGCTTGTCGCCACCGACCAGTTTAATAAAGATTGAATGAAGAGATGGTTCCACTAGCTCGTATTTTCTTATCTTTAATTTGTCCGTCAGTTCAACTAATATATTTTTTGCTGAAGATTGATCTGAAATTTCAAACTCGGCAAAATTCTCGTACAACAAAATATTCATAATTCCGGGTAAATTCCGTATAAATTCACCGTCACCATCAAATTCTATGTGAACTGTATTCTTACCGAATCTCCCTTTGACTTCTGATAGATACCCGTCTATCACTACCTTCCCTCTGTTTATCAAGCAAATCTTATCGGATAATTTTTCCGCCTGATCCATGATGTGCGTGGAAAAAATAATAGCCTTCCCTTTATCTTTTAATTCCATCAGAAGGTCAATCAGGTCCAACTGGTTTACCGGATCCAAACCGGAGAATGGCTCATCGAGAATTATGAATTCAGGGTCGTGAAGAATTGAAATTATAAACTGGACTTTTTGCTGATTACCTTTTGATAATTCTTCTATTTTTTTATCTATGTAATTGAGGAGATCAAAACGCTTAAGCCAGTCGATTGCCCTCCGTTTTGCTTCCTGGTGTGGTAAACCTCTAAGTGTAGCAAAAAAAACAATTGTGTTGAGTAATTTATTTTTTCTGTATAATCCCCTCTCTTCAGGAAGGTAACCGATCTTGTTTTGAATATTTCCGTTAAATGGATTCCCGTCAAAAAGAATTGTTCCCGAATCCGGTTTGATGATATTCAAAATTGTCCGTATTGTTGTAGTTTTACCGGCTCCGTTCGGACCGAGCAATCCGAATATTTCTCCGCGCTTCACATCAAATGATACATCATCGACAGCAACAACAGTGGAGTATTCTTTGTGTATGTTACTTACTTTTATCATTTTTACGGTGTTATCCGATAAATCATTCGCGGGAATGGTATAGTTTCCCGGATGTGTTCAAGACCGCAAATCCACGAGACAGTCCTTTCAACACCAAGTCCGAATCCTGAATGCGGAACAGACCCGTACCGGCGTATATCCAGATACCATTCAAATGCTTCCATTGGTAATTTATGCTCATTGATTCTTTCCACAAGCAAATCTAAATTATCTTCCCGCTGACTTCCGCCCACTATTTCACCATATCCTTCAGGCGCAAGTATATCCATCGCGAGAGCAACTCTCGGATTTTCCGGATCGCGTTTCATATAAAATGCTTTAACTTCTGCGGGATACCTGTGAACTATAACCGGTTTTTCATATTGACTCGAAATTATCGTTTCGTCTGTACCACCAAGGTCGTTACCCCACTGGAAATCCACACCATTTTTCTTTAATATTTCAACAGCATCCGAATATGTGAGACGTGGAAATGGTTTTTTAACTTTCTCCAATTTTTCAGTGTTTCGTTCTAAAACTTTCAACTCCTGCGCACGGTTTTTCAGCACTGATGTGACGATATGTTCAAGAAAATCTTCCGCCAGTTCCATATTATCGTTCAGATCGTTCCATGCGACTTCAGGCTCGACCATCCAGAATTCAGTCAAGTGTCTGCGGGTTTTTGATTTTTCTGCGCGGAACGTCGGACCGAAAACATATATTTTTCCTAACGCCATCGCCCCAGCCTCCCCATAAAGCTGTCCTGATTGTGTTAGATAAGCTTTTCCTAAATCAAAATATTCTGTTTCGAATAAAGTGCTCGTACCTTCGCATGCGGCAGGGGTAAAAATCGGCGCATCCATCAAAGTAAAGCCCCGATTATCGAAAAATTCCCGTATCGATCTGATAATTTCATGCCGGACTCGCATAATGGCATGCTGCCTCGACGACCTGAGCCATAAATGCCTCTGATCAGCCAGAAACTCGATTCCATGTTCTTTTGGTGTTATGGGATATTCTTTTGCGATGCTAACTATTTTTATATCAGTTGTTTCAATTTCGTAACCACCCGCTGCTCTCTCCTCTTTTCGTACTTTCCCGTATAAAATTAGAGAAGTTTCCTGTGTAAGCTGGTCGAATGAGTTAAACACTTCTTCACTGACATTATTCTTAACAATAACACACTGAACAATGCCCGTACCGTCACGCATCACGATGAATCTTATTTTACCGCTTGACCTTTTATTGTAAACCCAGCCTTTAATTTCGACTTCTTCGCCGACATATTTTGATAAATCTTCGATATAATGTTTTGTCATATTCCTTTTATACTGATTTTAATTGCCTTTAATATACAAAACCTATTTTATATCTTCAAATATTTGAGAATTGTAAATTTATATCTTATCTTTAAACCAATTCTACACATCAATATAAATTGTGGAATAAATTGACAGGGAAATGATGCTAAAGCATTTATTATTCTAATTTCTAATCAAAAATAATATATAGCAGTTCACTTCAGTGAACTGAAAATTGAATTGAATAAAGAAATGGCTTTAGCCACATAACTAAAATATTAAATAGAAAGGGAGAATCTATGAGCTGGGTAAGAATTTGGGTGCATATTGTTTTTTCCACAAAGAATAGAGAACCAATTCTCAAATCAGACGAAACCAGAAAACAAATTTTCCAACACATAAAGCAAAATGCAAAGGAAAAAGATATTTGGCTCGATTGTATCAATGGTTATCTTGATCATATGCACTGTTTAATCTCGCTGAAAAAGGATCAAACCATAAGCAAGGTAGTGCAACTCATAAAAGGTGAATCATCTCATTGGATAAATCAATTTAAAATTACTGACACAAAATTTGTATGACAAGATGATTACTGGGCAGCCAGTATTAGCGAAAGCCAACTGGCTGATTTAAGAGAGTATATTTACCGTCAAAAAGAACATCATACAAAAAAACCTTTTGGTGAGGAGGTCAAGGAGTTTATAGATAAACATGGTTTTAATTTGATAAAAGGGAATGAGTGATTATTAATAAAATTCATAGGTGTTCACTTCAGTGAACTAAAATTGAATTGAATAAAGGATTGGCTTTAGCCACATAACTGTTTAATCTCGCTGAAAAAGGATCAAACCATTAGCAAGGTAATGCAACTCATAAAAGGCGAATCATCACATAAAATAAGTCGATTTTACAAATCGGCATGCAACAAAAAAGCCGCTCCAACCTGTCGGTTGAAGCGGCTTATGATTTCTAAAAAAACTTATTCAGTTATTATATCAATTATAACCGTACGGTTATAAAAACGTTCTTCAGGTAAATTATTTTCAAATGGTGCACGTCGTGCACCAAATCCGTAAGTGTCGAATCTTACATTCTTCTTTCCGGCTTTATTTAATTCCCTCTGAATTACATTCATAGTTTCCGTTGCCCGGTTGCGTGATAATGTCAAATTATGGCTCTCTTCACCGACAATATCGGTATGTCCATGTATCGCAACATTGGCACCTTCGGGTATATTCGGGACCACAACATCACTGAGGAATCGTTCGTAAGTAGATACAGTTTTTGACTGATCAAATTCAAACAATATACTGTAACGTAAACCTTTGGGGTCTGCGGATCCTTCCGAACGCGCTAAACGTATTCGTGATTCCTTTGTCATTGTTGCACCGTTTATTGCTTGTCCGACCATAACAATTCTGAAATCACCTTCCGGTTTGTCTCCTAAAATTGCATTCCCGCTGATTCTTTCCTGACCGGATGTAAACGGTCCGAAATTTTTAACTTTTCCAAGCTCGTCAGTTACTTCAACTGTCCATGAAGCAAGAACTTCCTCAGCTCCTGCTACAGTCAACACAATATCGGCATCAATCGGATCTTCCTGCGCAGCTATGATGCGTACCGGAGCAAGCAATTCAAAAGATTGGGTAATGATATCAACGCGGTTATCTTCAGCTTTGACTAAACTTAAATCACGTGTACCGCCCGCCTGATGCGATGGGATAGCAGGTTTTTCCTGACCTTGTGTTGTAATGCGGCTGTCTGATATCTCGAAGGTGCTCACGAGATAACGTTTTACCGCCTCGGCAATACTCTTCCCTGCATTTGCACCTTGTGATGATGCGCCGGAGAGGGTTACACTTGTATGAGGAAATCTTCTCATTCTGTCACCGAGAATGTTCATAACATTGTAATAAACTTCCATTTGTCTTGCAGCCCTACCTGCAAGTTGCTGAGGCTTCGGCTCTACGAGATGGCTTTCTTCAAACGTAGCTGCTTCATCGCTTGTAAGTTGAACATAGCGTTTCGGAATATTTAGAGACCCCTCATCGAAGAATATATAATTCCTTGCGGGGAATGTTTCGGTTACTTTGCGTGCTTTCGGAACAATCATAGGGGATTTTACTGAGAAGCTGACTTCCATATCGGCTTTCTTTCGTGCAATTGTCATACTTCCAAATTTTAAAGCAATTCCGCCTCTGATGGTCGTATTATTCCATTTTTCGCTTGTTCTGACTGCCTGACCGAAATGAGCAGAAACATTCGGTGATAACTCAATCTGCCACGTTGCATCCTTTGATGTGAGGGGTATATCGTATCCGATACCGACCTGTCCGCCGATTCTTGTTCCGCGAACATGACTAAAATCGCCAGTTGATTTTACGCCCGCCGAAGTTTCATATTCAAAAGATTTTCCAACGTTGAAACCAATCTTTGGTCCGGCGAACAAATAAAGTCCTTCACCCATTGGATTAAAACGGAGATTCGGTTCAAAAGAAAGATAATTAATCGAACCGGAAAGTTTGTGATTATTTACAGCGTCAAATTTTCCGCCTCTCCCATCAAAACCAAGATTGAAGAGTCCGCCCCACATAACACTCGGACGATATTCAATAAATCCGCCTGCGAACAATCCAAAACCTGAACCTTTTTTGAAATTATCTGTTTGACTGATATTGTTATTAAGCGATTTAAAACCCGCATCATAGATATTGTAATTGGCTCCTAATCCGACCCCGAACCACCAATTTGGGCGAATACCGTCGTCTGCCAAAACCAGCGAGGAGGAACAAACCAGCAAAAATAATCCGGTAAAGAAATTTTTGAATAGTGATTGAAATTTGTGCAGCATATTTTTTCTCCTGTTTAAATTAATTATTATTTGATTTTGTTTTTATTTATTCAACTTTAAAATTAAAGGTAATTTTTCCTATTTGAGGAATCTGTTCATATTGAGTCGGGAGCGGATCAAACCTCCATGTTCTCAGCGCAGCAACAGCCTCACGTTCAAGCAATTCATCGCTTCGTTTCAGCGGGATAATTCCGGTGACTGAACCGTCCGGCAGCACGGTAAATTGTAATAACACAGGCATTTCTTTATCAGTACCATCCGGATAAACCGGCATTCTTCCACCTAAAAGTTTCCGGAAACCAACCCCTGACCATTCGATCGAATACCCGGTGGTTTTTCCGGCTCCGGCAACCGCTGACTTTTCAGATTTCTGAGCTTTGGCTTTTGATGGAGTTTCTGTTGTTGTTGTTGTTTTTTCAGTAGTTTCCTTTTTCTTCTTGCTTTTCAATGTTATCGTTTCGTCCGACTCGCTTTTCGTCGTAGGCAATTCCACTTTAGGTTTTTCAACCTTCTGACCAGATTCAACAGGCTTTTCAGTTTGCTGCTTGGGAGATTCGGTTTGTTCCTGCACTGTACTCTGATTAGGCGCTCCGCTGCTGCTACCCCATTCAAGTTCGACAACTTCAACCGGCTTCTCCTTTTTTAATCCAATGAATGATAGTATCAGAAAAAGAATCAAATGAAAAACTAAAGTACCGGTCATCGAAATTATGCGGATTTTCTTTTCTTCATGATGCGATATGTATAAAATGTTTTCCACTTTTATTTTGAAGGCTCGGTTGCTATAAACAATTTTGTGGCGCCGATTCCTTTTGCTATATCGAGAATTTCAATAACTTCATCAAATAGGAGGTTCTTGTCCGCCTGAACAACAATCTGGTTATCGGGTTGAAAAATTCCTCTGAGATTTTCGGCTAAGGTTTCTTTCGTGACCTGATTATTATTAACAAATACTTTCTTTTCTTTCGAGATTGCTACAGTGATTGTTTTTCTTTGTGGCGGTTGACCGGAAATTGCTTTCGGAAGTGTCAGATCCATTCCCTGTAAAACTGTATATGTCGACGTCAGGAGGAAAAAAATCAATAAAAGTAAAACGATATCGGTCAGCGACGAAAAATGAAAAACGCTCAGATATTTTTTGTGCGCCTGATATTGAAAATTCATTGAACTTCCTCCAATTGCCTTTTTTTATCCTTGACTTCAGGATACGCTGAATTTGGATTTCCAATATGCAATTCTTCCTCTATGATGTCGAGAATTTCTCTGCCAACTCTCTCGAGCTGCATGGAAATTTCTTGAGTGCGGGCAATAAACCAATTGTAAACGCCATAAGTGATAATCCCTATGAAAAGTCCGAAAGCGGTTGTAATAAGAGCTTCCCAAATACCATCCGCCAATTCTACAGGAGAAGCCTGACCCCCTGTGATGGCAACTGATTGGAATGCTTCTATCATTCCCAGAACTGTTCCCAAAAAACCAAGCATTGGCGCCATACCGGCAACTGAGGCAAGTATGCCAAAATGTTTTTCAATTTGAGCTATCTCTTCCCGTCCCTGGTCTTCAATTGCTTCACGCACACGACCGGGATGATGGTGAACTTTTTCCAGCGCCGCAAGCACTACCCTGCCCGACGGAGATCTGTCTTGAATGCAGAATTCCTTAGCATTATTCAGATCTTTTTTACCTAACATCATCCTTAAGCTCATTTGAAATCTGCCTGCCGAAGGTTTTGAGCGCCGCAATATCATATATCTTTCGATTGTTATATAAACTGCTGCAAGAGATAAGAGAAGAATCATGTACATCATTATTCCACCCTTATGAAACATCGTCAGCATATCCATAGAAATCCTTTCAAATATTTTTAAAAATTATAACGCACTTTTAATTTTAATCTTGTACCGGGGGCATCAAAACCTTTCCACCATTGGTATTTAGTATTCAGAATATTTTCAATATCCATAGTGAGTATAGCAGACTTTAAAATATTGGATGAAACGCCGGCATTCAATAAAAAGTAATCGGAAAATTTTGAATCAGAAATCTGATCGGTTTTTCGTTCACCGCTAAAGTCGGCTCCTAACCATATTTTTAAAGGAATATTCAAGGCAACTTCCCCGCGAGCTTTCAACATCAGTTCGGGAACCATAGGCATTTGAGCATCTGTTGTTTTATCAGTGATTTTTTGAAAAACACCAGACAGATAGAGATTAACATTGTCAGTAAATTTCATCGAACCGCCTAAGTCAAATATCAACTGATTTGTACTCGTGTATCCGATATAAGGAAAACCATTCCCGGTATCAACTGAAATAAAAGGAGAATTTTTTGATTCAGAATAATTGATTTTGCTTTCAACTTTAAAAACATCGTAACTTAAACCTGTATTGATCCCGAAATTTAAAACTTTTAAATCGTGTCGTAACAATAATTCCCGGTTCAAATACGGAATTTCAATCATATTGTTAATGTAAGATGCCAGAATTGCCTCGGGTTCCCACCAGAAAGAAAAATTAAGATTTTCCGCTGCGTTCACCTTTATTACGGCAAGAGGAGAAAACATCCTTCCGGTTCCACCGTCCGAATATGAACCTGTTGCAAATTTCAGCCCTAATAATGCCGAAATGTTTTCCGAAAATTTTGTCTGCCCTGTCGATGATAAGGTAATAAGGTTGGGCGATTCAGCAGGAAGATCATAGTTCAATGTAGAAGCCTCGTACGAAAATTTGGTAAGCAAGTTAATAGAGCCAATCTCCGCGGCTATGCCGGCATTTATTTCAGGAGAGAATGAAGACACATCCTTACCGTTGTCACTAATAGTCAGTGTTGACAGTTTTATTCCGGCATCAAAAGCTACCGGACGGAATTCAGTTGACAATAATTTACCATCTATATCAAATTTTCGTCTGGTTCTTTCTACAGTAGAATTGCTAAGACCAAAAATACCAAATTGATCTCTCATTAATTCCGATTTCAATGTTGTTCTGAAATTTTTTAATAAATCATTGTCTGTATAAACTATAGTGTTGAAATCACCACCAATAATGAATCGGGTTCCCTCTGCATTTTTTGTATGCCCGTTTGTTGTTGCATACCCCCCGCGAATGGATGCTTCCCATGTCAGATCCGAATAACCCGCAGTTCCATAAAATCCTAGCGTGGAAAAATTTCCGGCTTCTCCTTCAGCATATGCTCGCCACGATCTCCCCATTTCTCTCGTTTGAGCGGATGAAGAAACAAATATATCTGACTTCATTTTGTTTCCAAGTATTGAAGTATCAGGTTTGGGCGCTTCATAAATATTTATGGTTAATATTTCACCTTTGCGTGCGAAAGGAAGAGTTATCGCTTTTTTTCCTACAATTGTAATTTCAGGAATATCGAGTTTAGGCATTTCTTTTTCTTCCTGAGCTGTCAGCAAGGATGAGGTGATTAGAACAACGATTAATAAATTCAGGATTTTCATCATTTCAACCTCCTCAATCTTTCTTCAGCATCTTTCTTAATAACGGGATCAATCGGATTATTGATAATCTGAGAATAAGCATTTCTCGCTTTTGCTCTGTCCTTCAATCTTTCAAAACATTCTCCTGATCCGAGCCATGCTCTTTCAACAAGTACAGGATAATGCGGGAAAGCCTCAACAACCTGATTGAATGAATTCAATGCATCAGCCGGTTTTTTCAGAGATAAGAAATTTTCACCTATCAATAACAAGGCTTCTGCCGCTATATCATCGCTAAGGATGGTAAGTATGACGTTCAGCGTATCGATTGCCTCATTATATTGTTTTTTAGTCTGAAGCATCCGCGCAATCTGAAGTCTGCTTCTATGGGCAAAAATTTCTTCAGCCGGTGCGTTCTGAATAACTTTTCGGAAAACTGAACGGGCACTCTCAGCATCTTTCATGTTTATATAGGCAACACCGGCGTTGTATTGAGCTTCATAAACCAGAGGTGATGTTGAGTATCTTTCTTCTATCGAATTGAAATTTATCAATGCCTGCTGCCAAAGCTTTTGTTTTAAATATAAATAACCGATGGATAACAAAGCACCCGGTGCAATTTCACTCTCCGGAAATTCTAATTGTATGCGGGAAAAATAATCAATTGATGTGGGTATGTTGTTTTCAAACTCAAATGCCCGTCCCAGTTGAAATAAAGCCTTTGATTTTGTAGCCGGATTGGATTGAAGATGGAGAATCTTTAAGTACTCTATTGCTGCCAACCCGAAATTCCCCTGCCCGAACAGAATATCACCTTTGCGAAGCAATAGTTCATCGTTACCGCCGCTTTCTGATTGTTTTGAAATAAGAGCATCAATTGCGGCAACCGCATCGGCTGATTTTCCTTGGGCCTGATATGTAAACTGTAATCCGTTAATTGCATCTGGTTTCAGCAAACTTGTCGGGTATTCTTCAATGATTCTCTTGTAGTAAGCGCGGGCGTCATCATATTCACCAATGTTATAATAGGAATCACCTTTGTTCAGCAATACACGCGGCATCAACAGGCTCTGGGAATACCATCCCTCAAATACCGTAAATTCCGCAATCGCCTTTGTAAATTGTTCAACTGAATAGTATGCCCATGCTATATTGAACTGAGCGACTTCGCTATAACTTGAAGCCGGATATTTTTGTAAAAACCTGCGCATGTGCTCGACACCCCTTGAAATATCACCACGTTGAATATACGACAATCCTAATTGAAAGGCAGCGTACTCAGCCAACCGTGAATCTTTTTTACCTTCAGCTAACGAAGTATACAATTGTGTTGCTTTGTCAAATTCACGTAAAAAGAAAAAACAGTCGGCTTTGCGCAAATTTGCCTCTATGTTTTTTTCCATCTTAGGATTTTCAGCAATAAAATTATCAAATGCCGTAATAGCTTGTTTGAATTTTTTCTGCTCAAAATATGCCCAGCTTAAACCGTACAACGCATCAATACGTTTTTGATGGTCTTTCTTCATTGCTTTTATAGCAGAAGAATAGGATTGCTCAGCATCTGAAAATTTACTTGACTGATATAACGCTTCGCCTTTCCAGAAAAAAGCATCGGCAACTAATTTATGTCGGCCGAATTTTCGTATGAACTCGGAAAATTTCTCATCGCTACTGTTAAAGCGTCCAAGATGATACAATACGATTCCTTCCTGCATGATCGCAGATGTTATCAATGTATCATGAGCAGGCAATTTCTGAACTTGCGAAAAAGCATATTGCGCATACGCCAGATCGCCGAACACAATGCTCGCTTCGCCTAACAATAGAAATGCTTCTGCCCTGAATCCGCTATTAGGAAACAGCTTTGCGGCTATTTGAAAATTTCTTCTGGCATCAGAATATTGTTTTTGATTATATCTAATCAAACCGATATAAAAATAGGCATCATCCGCATAATCGTTATATGGAAACTTGCCTACCAATTCATCGAATGCTTCAATTGCACCGGCATGATTTTCTGTTAAATAAGATATGGCGCCAATCTGAAACAGCGAATTTTGCGCAAGTGTATCGTTGCCCAAAGATATTTCCTTAAAATATCCGATTGCTTCCTGATAATTCTTGATTTTAAGATTGCACCAGGCTAAACCATATTTGGCGTTCCTTGTATGAATTCCTTGAGGAAATGTTTTTATTAATTCTTGGTATTTCGTTTTGGAATTCAGATATGCGCCAATCGAGTATTCAGCTTCGGCATACAGGAATAACCAATCATTTTTTTGTTTCGGATTAACGGGTTTTATTTTATTTAAAATCTCTATTGCTTTTCCATTTTGATTAAGTCGAATGAAGAGCGAAGCGAGTCGAATGTTTGAATTAATCTTTAACGGACTTTCAGGAAAATCCTGCGATAATTTTTCAAAACGACTGATCGCAGCTTTGAAGTCTCCGGATTTATCATTCACTTCTCCCCATAAAAACAAAATATCGTCCTTTTTTAAAATTTTATCAGAAAGATTATTCTTTTCCGGTGAAATTAAATTATACGAACTAAAAATATCGTTTTCGGCATTTTTTAGATTTCCAAGTTCAAGTTCGGATAATGCTTTCCAGTAATAGGCTTCACCTTTCAGTGCATTATCGGTTTTTATGATATTTTGAAATGATTTAACTGCAGACTGAAACCGCGAAGTATGATAAGCGCTAATTCCGCGGTAATAATTCGCTCCAATATTACGGAATCCGCTGACTTTTTGCCGAAACAATTCTTCCGACGACTGGTAGGCGTCTTCATATTTTTGTTGTTCGATATAACATCTGGTTAACAGGAAGAGTGCATCTTCAGTTTGTTCAAATTGGGGTAATGTGCGCAGGTAATCTTCCAGCATCCATTGCGCTTTTTGATACAAGCCCGCCTCTACATACTGCTTTGATTCAAGTAGCGGATTTTGACCAATAGATACTTGATCGAACAATAAATGTTGAGAATAGGTCAGATTTGCAATGCTAAAAACTAGTACTAATCCGGTAATTATATTTTTCATAAAAATTTCAAATATTTTTATTAAAATTTGAAATTATACGCCAAAATCAAACATTTGGTTTCAATAATTGTATAATTAATATTTTTTTATGTTTTTGTTTCATTCAATTATCCTTATCCATTAACTCTCAATAATATAATATAATAGGTTTATCTTTTCAAGTTTTATTTGAAATTAATCCGATTAATTATTAAAGAGAAACAATTGCCGATAAACTTTAAGAACTATCTAAAATTAGGAAAAAATAAGGATATCTTATTTTGAGGACATTTCCAACATGCGTTGAATTGGTATTAGGGCACGTTGTCGGAGATCCTCCTTAATAATGATTTCGGGGGATCGATTTTTCATACAGAGGTACAATTTTTCCAGCGTATTCAACTTCATATAAGGACATTCATTGCATGAGCAACTGTTGTCGTTTGGAGGGGCTGGAATGAATATTTTTTCAGGACAATATTTCTGCATTTGATGAATTATCCCAGCTTCGGTAGCCACGATAAATTCGTTGTATTGGCTTTCGCATACGTGGGTAAGCAAGCCACTCGTTGATCCTATAAAATCGGCTTCATTTAAAATCGATTCTTCACATTCAGGGTGAGCGATCAGTTTTGCATTTGGGTGTTTGTACTTTAATTCGATAATCTTACGTTGATTAAAGGTTTCATGAACAATACACGAACCCTGCCAGAGCACCATTTCCCTGCCGGTTTTTTTTATCAAATATTTACCTAAATTTTTATCAGGAGCAAAAATTATTTTTGTTTCAACAGGAATTTGATTTATGATTTTCTCTGCGCTGCTCGATGTACAAATAATGTCACTCAGTGCTTTCACTTCTGCGCTGGAATTTATGTATGTAATTACAACATGTTCAGGATGTTGTTCATTGAATAATTTAAATGCTTCAGGCGGACATCCTTCCGCCAAAGAGCAACCTGCTTCCAGATCCGGCAGAAGAACTTGTTTTTCCGGACTTAGAATTTTTGCCGTCTCCGCCATAAAATGAACTCCCGCAAAAACTATCACATCGGCATCTGTCGCAGCAGCTTTCCGCGATAACTCCAGACTATCTCCGACAAAATCTGCCAAATCCTGAATCTCAGAGTATTGATAGTAATGAGCCAGAATAATAGCGTTTAATTCTTTTTTAAAAAGAAGAATTTTATTCTCTAAATCAACAGGTATTTCTTGTGTAATCATTGACATATTGGGAATATGATTTCAATTTAAAAACAATTTGCGGAATGTAATAGTTCTGGAACGAATAATTTCTTATTACTCGAAGAATGTTACTCTTTACCTTTCTTATCTGTTATATCTTCGAATTTTGCATCTTCAATGTTTGAAAATTTATTTGAAGCTTTGTCGGTCTTAACCGATACATCATCTTTTTTTGCGGTCAACAACTTTATTATCCTCTTGAAAATATACCATAACAAAAAAAATATGCTAACGTATAATAAAAATCTTATCATTATTGCTTTTTCCTCATTGGATTATAATACTCAACAGGAGCCTTGTTCTGTCTGAATATTTCCGTCAATAATTCTTCAAAATCTTTTTCGTTATTCACAAAATCAATTGCTGAGGCATTAACTATTAAAAGCGGGGCATTTTTATAACGGAAGAAAAAATAATTATAGGCTTCGTTTAAGTCACGTATATAATCTACCGACATATTTTTTTCGATATCTCGATTTCTTTGCTTGATGTTCGACATCAATCTGTCTACCGACGATTGAATATATACTACCAGGTCAGGAGTAGGAATGCTATGCTCGATAGTTGACAGAAGAGACTCATACAACTTGAGCTCGTTTTCAGCAAGATTCAAATAGGCGAATATTTTATCTTTTTCAAAAATATAATCGGTTACTAAAAATCTGTGAAAAAGATCTGCCTGAAAAAGTTCTTTCTGCTGCTTAAACCTGCTTAAAAGAAAAAATATTTGCGTTTGGAAGGCATAATGCACCGGTTCCTCATAAAATTTTGAGAGGAACGGATTTTCTTCAAATTTTTCCAAGACTACTCTTGCGCTTAATAGATCCCCGATTTTTGTAGCAAGACTCGTCTTACCAGCACCTATTACACCTTCAATGGCAATATGTCTTATCTCTGAATTCTCTGTCAGTGCCTTTATATCTATCACTTTAATTTCCTTCCGTTTTTTCATTTAATGAAAGAGCAGTCCGCATTACCAAACTTCTGTCTCGACAGTGCCTGAATAAGCTAATCATAGTTCTTCCCAGAATCGGGTGTATCGCGGTCGGTGATATCTCACTTAAAGGTTCCAACACAAATCTTCTTCTTTCCAATTCCGGATGAGGAATAGTTAATTCATTGTTTTCAAACGACCAGCCTTTATAAAATAAAATATCTATATCTAATGTTCTGGATTCCATATGCGAATGTTTTTTTCGTCCTAATTTGGTTTCGATCAATTGTAATTTACTGAATAATTCAGGAGGATATAAACCAGTTTCTATTTCGACAACAACGTTTAAAAATCTTTCTTGATTTTCAACCTTCCAGGGTTCAGTTTCATAAACAGAAGAAATCAATCTGACTTTTACCAGCTTTTCAATTTCTTTTAATGCATTTGAAAGAAATTTTAACCTATCACCTATATTTGAACCGAGACCCAAATAGACAACAAACATATTCAGTTTCTTTTTCTTGATACCGCTACTTCAACATAATCTACAACCCCTTTTACCGGGGGATGTGGTTTCCGCAGATTTACCATAACTTTTGAAATATTTCTATATTCTTCCAAAAGTCTATCAGCGATGGATGAAGCTAATGATTCAAGTAAAAAATATTTTTTTTCATTGACAAGGCTTTTTAAAAGTGAATATATTTTTTCATAGTCGACAGTTAGATTTAAATTATCACTTTTTGCAGCCTCCGAAAAATCAGTTGTCATTTCGATATCAACTTCGAATTTTCCGCCCAACCTCTGTTCATCTTTATCGACTCCGTGGTAAGCGTAAAATACCGCATTTTTAATGCGGATGATATCCTGATTTGTCATATTGCACTTTTGTTTTGAAAAATATATTACTTTTGAGCATAATAATCAAGGAAATATTTTCTCTATATCAAATCCATTTAACTACCGTATTTTTCGATTTTTGCCCAGGTGTCACGAAGAGTTGTTGTCCGATTCAAGACTAAGATTTTATCTGTAGAATCCTTGTCAAAACAAAAATATCCCAATCTCTCAAACTGTAAATAATCTAATTTGTTTACATTAGCTAAAAACGGCTCTAACTTGCAATTCCTTATAATTTCAAGTGAATCAGGATTTATAAATTTTTTCCAATCATCGCCTGCTGGATCTTCCACCGTGAATAACCTGTCGTACAATCTAACTTCCGCTTCTAGAGCATGTTCAGCAGAAACCCAATGGATTGTACCTTTTACTTTCTTCTGACTTTCAGATAATCCGCTCCTTGTTAGGGGGTCATATGTGCAGTGGAGTTCTGTAATTTCTCCGGTTGTTTCATCTTTTACAACATTTGTACATTTAATTATGTAAGCATATTTCAAACGAACTTCATTTCCCGGAGATAACCTGAAAAATTTTTTCGGAGGATCTTCACGGAAATCATCTTGCTCGATAAAGAGATATTTCGAAAAAGGAATTTTTCTCTTCCCTTTTCCGGGATCTTCAGGATTGTTAACCGCATCCATTTCTTCGATGAGATCATCGGGATAATTAGTGATTACAACTTTCAAAGGCTTTAGAACTGCCATTACCCGCTGAGCTCGTTTATTAAGATCAGAACGCAGGCTATCTTCCAGAGATGCAACATCAATCATGTTTTCCCTTTTTGCAACTCCGACTCTGTCAGCAAATATTCTTATGGATTCAGGGCTATAACCTCTCCTTCTCAAACCGGAAATTGTTGGCATCCTTGGGTCATCCCATCCGTTAACATGTTTTTCTTCTACCAATTGAAGTAGCCTGCGCTTACTCATGACTGTATAAGTCAGATTAAGCCTGGCAAATTCAATTTGTTGCGGATGATACACACCTAGTTCATCAATAAACCAATCGTATAATGGTCTGTGGTCTTCAAATTCAAGCGTACAAATCGAATGAGTAATTCCTTCAATCGAATCACTCAAGCCGTGTGCCCAGTCGTACATCGGATAGATACACCAATCATCACCGGTCCGGTGGTGAGTTGATCGGAGAATTCTATACATAACTGGATCTCTCATATTCAGATTCGGAGAAGACATATCAATTTTCGCACGGAGCGTTCGGGATCCATCCGGGAATTCACCTTTTCGCATACGCTCAAATAAATCAAGATTTTCTTCAACAGATCGATTTCTGAACGGACTTTCTTTCCCGGGCTCGGTCAATGTTCCCCGATACTCGCGTGTTTGATCGGCTGTTAAATCACAAACATATGCCTTCCCTTTTTTAATAAGTTGTAATGCATAGTCGAATAATTGTTGGAAGTAATCCGAAGCATAAAATTCTCTGTCTCCCCAATCAAATCCGAGCCAATGCACATCTTCCTTAATCGATTCGACATATTCAAGTTCTTCTTTACTTGGATTGGTATCGTCGAATCTTAAATTGCAAAATCCATTATAATCGTTCGCAATCCCAAAATTTAAGCAGATTGATTTTGCGTGTCCGATGTGGAGATAACCGTTTGGTTCGGGAGGAAAACGTGTATTAACGCGTCCATTAAATTTATTTGTCTTTAAATCTTCATCAATAAATTCACGTATAAAATTTCGCGGTTTTGAATTTTCGTTCTTGTTATTTTCCATACTTTTATATTTTTAGCCTTTCTATCGCGGTATGAATTCTTTTAATAGTTTCTTCCTTACCGAGGATGTATAAAATATCGTAAAGTCCCGGACCGCCCCCGACACCCGATACCGATAAACGGCAAGCATGAATCAGTTTCCCGGTACCGATATTTAAAATCTCTGCAGTCTTCTGTAAAGCTTTTTCATAATCCTCCTTAGAAGGATTTACCAATTTTGAAAACTCTTCCTCTAATTTTTTCAATTGCTCCGGAGTTTCCGGCTTCCATCTTTTTTTCACGACTTCGGGATCATATTCGGTCGGGGATTCAAAAAAGTACGGACTTTTTTCCGGAAAATCTTTTACAAAAAAAGCTCTCTCGCGCATTGCATCTATCACTTGCATTAAAAAAAAGTCATTATAGATATTATTTTTGAATTTTGATCTTGATAATTCTTCTTTTAATAAATTTAATACATCGTTTTCAGATTTTCTTCTCAAATGTTCAAAGTTTAACCAATTCAATTTTTCTAAATTAAAAACCGCGCCGGCTTTATTAACTTTTTCCAAAGAAAATTGTTCTATCAAATCATGAATTGTAAAATATTCCTGTTCAGTGCCGGGATTCCAGCCGAGCATCGCAACAAAATTTATCAAAGCTTCTTTCAAATACCCTTTATCCCGATAATCTTCAACGGCAACATCACCTTGGCGCTTGCTGAGTTTGCTCCGGTCGGGATTCAAGAGAAGAGGAAGATGTGCGAGATTAGGCATTTCCCAACCTAAATATTCATACAAAAGTAAATGTTTCGGCACACTCGGAAGCCACTCCTCACCACGTATAATATGAGTGATACCCATCGTATGATCATCTATTACATTAGCCATGTGATAAGTAGGAAATCCATCAGATTTTATCAACACTTGATCGTCGATGATATCACTTGATATTTCCACTTCATTACGAATAAGGTCATAAAATTTGATCAGACGATTATCAGGTATTTTCATCCTTATAACATATGGAATACCCGTTTCTAATTTGGAATCAATTTCATTTTGTGTTAATAAAAGGCAGCGCTTATCATATTTCGGAAAATTTTGATTCTTTTCCTGGTTTTTCCGCATTTCGTCGAGTCGTTCACTCGTACAAAAACATCGATATGCATAACCATCATTAATTAATTGGGCAGCATACTTTTTATAAAAATCTAAGCGTTCTGATTGCATATAAGGACCAAATCCACCCTCCTTACCCGGTCCTTCATCAAAATCTAGTCCTGCCCACCTGAGCATTTTTATTAAATTTTCAACAGCGCCTTCTACATATCTGCTTCTGTCAGTATCTTCAATCCTTAGGATAAATGTACCATTGTTTTTTCTGGCAAAAAGGTAATTATATAACGCCGTCCGAAGTCCGCCGACGTGAAGGTAACCTGTTGGACTTGGGGCAAATCGGACTCTAATTTTATCTGTTTTCATTTGCAAAAGTTAGATTTTCCATAATGGAATAATTAAAGAAAATATTCGGAAAAAACAATTTTATGATTGAAAAAAACACGTAGGGTGTTTTACAAAAAAAACAGCCGATATTTAAAATCGGCTGTTTCATCCGGCGGAGAGGGAGAGATTCGAACTCTCGATAGCAGTCTACCCACTATGACGGTTTAGCAAACCGTTGCCTTCAGCCACTCGGCCACCTCTCCGGGTTGGTTGAAAATTTATGATTTAATATATAAAAAGTGAGATAAATTTCAAAATGCATGAATTGAAAATTATTTTACATCTGCTTCTCTATTAAAATATTTTTTTATGTTGGTTTGTCTGATCTCTGGTAGAATAATTTTCGTGATAGAACAAAAACGGAATACATTCGCTCCTCTTCTATTGTCAGTTCGTATTGCCTTTAGTCCGTCTCACGAAGTTGACCAGAAATCTCGTTCCGATTCTTTAATTGGAACGGACCACTCGTCCTCCTCTCCGGGTTGGTTGAAAATTTATGATTTAATATTAAAATGGTTTAAACGCCCCGACCTCGTGAGCTTTTGATCAGCCTAGTAATCTCATGGAAAATAACGATAGATATCTTTTCGATGTAGGACTCTTTCAAAAATTAATTTATCATCCTCAAATTTCAGCCCCACTCGATATGAGCCTAAACGAACTTTAAAATAATCCGGATAGCCCTTCATTCTCTCAATCTTTGGAGTGTCTAAAATAGTTTTTAACGAAGAGTAATCTACGAAGATAAAAGTTTCAATCTCCTTCCTAATAGGGGACGGAATCTTAGAAAGTTCTTTGAGAAACCGCTTCCTATATTCGACTTTCACTTTTGCTTATCTAAATTTCGGTAAAAGGTTTTTGCTTCAGCAATAGAAAGTTTTTCATCATTTTCTACTTCCTTCATCAATTGGACCAATCCATAGTTCTCCAAAATTTCCTCAATTTTTTCAAATGTTCTGATATCAAGTTGGACTGCAACTTTTTTATTGTTTTCATCGACGATGTATGTTTTTGGAATATCAGTCATAATTATTTCCTTTCGAAAGCAATATACGGAATAAGCCTGTTTTGAGCAAACTATTTTAGTTTTTAGCCTATTTCCCTCAATTCTGCGAAACACTCTTATATCATCTCAAAAATAAAATGGCCACACCTGCGACAGCCAAGAAGGCACCCATAATAGCATTCCCGGATAGTTTTTCTTTATAAATATATCTGACCATCGGCAACATGATAATTGGAACAAGCGCCATAATCGTTGCTGCTATTCCTACTTTAGTATATTCGATTGCAAAAAGACTGAATGAAATCCCTAAGAAGGGACCAAGAACCGCTCCTAATGCAGTTAGACCAAACGCTTTCCTATCCTGAATGTACATAATCACCGGATTTTTATATCGTTTTGTCATCAATGCAACCGGTAATAAAAAAATTAAGGACGAAATAATGCGGATCTCAGTTGCAACAAATCCATTCAGTTCGCCTTCATTGAAAGCCATTTTTGCAAAGATTAATCCTGCTCCCTGACCAACAGCACCGAGAAAGGCATATAAAATTCCTGAGGGCTTAATAATATTTTTTTCTTTCGTTTTTTGACTTCGCGCAAAAACCACAATACTGATTCCGAAAACAGTAAGCGATATTCCGGCTATTCCGAATACTGATAAAGTTTCATCCAATATGAAAAATGCAAGTACAGCCGCTATAGCCGGTGCGAGCGACATCATCAGCATACTTATCCGGGCGCCGACTTCTCTGAATGCTTTAAACAAAAACGTGTCGCCCAATGTCAGTCCTATAAAACCACTGATACCAAGATTGATGATTTGACTTTTAGTTAGATTAATATTGAGTTGTGCAACGATAATTAATATTGCAAGATATATTGCCCCCAATATCAGGCGCGTGATATTTACTTGAAATGATCCGGCACGTTTAGTTGCAGCAGCAAATGCAATCGAGCCTCCTGACCAAAGAAAGGCTGTTAATAATGCACTTAATTCACCAATAAATGGCATCAGTTATTTTCCCTTTTATTTATCTGACATTATAGTTTAATTCCTGTAACTTTTCTTTAACACGTAAAAGTTGTTCTCCCTGAATTTCTATATTTCCTTCTTTTACTGTTCCACCTGCACCGCAATGTTGTTTTAACATTTTTGCAATTTCTTCGACAACCGTAGGACTATGTTTCAAACCGGATATGATCGTTACTATTTTTCCTTTCCTTCCGTTTTTTTCGATATATACTCTTACAACTTTTCCTTTACCATCATGCTTAATATTTCGGGAATTTTCCGAAATCTTAATCCGCTCCGTGTCGGGAAGAAATGTCTCCAGGTCTGATAGAGATTTCAGTATTTTTTTCTGCTCCATTTTGTAATAATTTATAATTTATTATAATAAAAAAAAACCTCTCCGATTATTCACCGAAGAGGTTAATATTTTCCGGGTTCGAATAATTTATCTATCTGTCGATAAACGGAATCTTCTTACCATATTGTTGCCGCTATCTGCGACATATAGTGTTTTTCCTAAGAATGTAACTCCTTTGGGCGATTTGAATGAAGGTCTGTTTAAACTTGCCAGCATGCTTTTCCCGAACGATTCAGGTTTATATCTCCCTCTCCTGTCAAACTTTACTAAACTATCAAGCGCCGAGTCAACCATAAATATATCAAGTCTTGCCCTATCGATTGTTACAGATGTCGCTTCTTCAAATCTGGTTGGTTTTATGAAATCAATATATCTTTCTTCCGGTTTTGCAGGATTAAATTTGGGCAGCCAACCGTCAAATTCCGCATTTTTTTGATATATCATCCATAAAGCCCCATATATAATCTGTCCATCGGCTGAACTCTGACTCAAAACAAAATCATTACTATTCGGAAATGTAACTATACCTGTTGTCCGTAAAATATCGGTAATTCCTGAACCTGCACGAGTCGATAAATCACCCACTGGCGTTATTAATTTATCATTACTTCCAAACAATAATACCCTTGTGTCGGGATCAATGAAACTGGCATTATCGGCTCCATCGCGAACGACTAGATATTGATTGTTCTGAAGGAGTCCAATTCCTCGAAATCTTCGTCTTGGTTTAGCGGTTTCCCGATATATTGTATCTAACCTTGCCTGTGCGAGATGGTGAGCCGCTTCGAATAATTTTATTCTGAAAATTGCTCCAATAGTATCACCGTTTGCGGGATTGATCATCTCACCCGAAACAAGTAAATCTAATCGAAGGTCTTGTGATATCGCGATGGGTTTTAAGATTGATCTGGTTTCTAATATTACACCAGCTTCGTTCATTTGAATAATTCGGTTATTATCAGTATCTGCGATATAGATAAGCTGGTCGTACCCGGCAAACAGTGCCGTAGGATTATTAAATCCTGTAAATGGTGGAACAATTTCAATATATGTTGTATCACCAACATTAATAATCGTTCCAACCGGTAAATTGGCAAGATCAAATTTTTCCTGACATCCGATAGCCAAAAATGTAATCAGGATGATTGTGATTGTTGAAATTTGTTTAATTTTTTTTCTCATAATTCAATCAATATGTAAATAGTAATGAAATTCTGTGAACACCGCCTAAGCGGTTAAAATTAGCGTATGCATAGTCAACATTAATTTTTGCAATACTTATTGGAACCTGAACTCCGCCACCAAGAGTTATATCTTCTTCAGACGTTCCATCTTTACCGAGTACCTTTTCACCGATAGTTCTTTTAAAACCGGCACGGACAAAAAACATTTCATTCCAGGAATATTCAGCGCCTAAACGTATATTTTCAGCGTTATCGTTCGGATGGTTCAACTGCACCGACGTTGTTATTCTTTGATTTTCTGTTTGTAATGGTTCGAATGCCAAACCCATTTTAAACATTGTAGGTGGTGAAAAAGATTGAAACTTATCGACTTCTGTTCCGTCATAAAGAGGAGCGCTTCCGGTTGGCGAAACATCATTCCCGAAATTGGAGACCACTACTGCAAAACGCATTGAACCTAAACCAGTCCAATAATAAGTTCCGAGATCTACGAGTACACTGCGCATCTTTAATACGTCCAAGGTTTCTTCAATATATTTAACGGTTGCACCAAAACTAAACTGATTTGTCAGTTGTCGTGAATAAGTAAACCCTAAAGCCAGGTCACTGTATCTAAACATCCTTCCTGTTCCAAACGGATTTGTTTCGTTTGTAACTTTCATATCATCAGTAGTTAGTGAAATCAAACTCACGCCGATAATATCGGATGAGGTAAGCTTATACGCTGCGCCTACGAAATTGTGATTGATATCGGCAACATAACTTGTGTGAGAAAGAATAAGCTGATTCCCCGGAATGCTTACCAAGCCTGCCGGATTCCAGAAAAGAGCTGACGCATCGTTAGCAACTGCAACAAACGATTCTGCGTATGCAGTAGCTCGAGCATCGACTCCGATTTTTAAAAACTGATAAGCGGAAATACCGACTCTCTGTCCGCCCAAGTTAGGAATTAATTGTGAAAATACACATGTCTGCATTAAAACAATTGCTGAAAATAAAATTAAGATTCTCTTGTATTTACTTTTATTCATTTATCAATCCTTAAAATTTTTAAAACCTGAATGATATACCAAGTTTATAAGTTCGTGGATTCAGATATCGCGCCGGATTATACGGGAATGGTTCGATAGGCGCTGTTAAATCAGGATATAACGGATCATTCCAGTCAAAGGGTGTCTCCTGACCATACTCATAAGCCGTACCGGTAACAGGATTTATTATTTGTGAGTTTTTATTATTCAGTACGTTTTGTATTTCAAACGATAATACAAATTTACCAAAACCTAAATTCAAATATTTTTCAATATTCATATCGATGTAAAACCAGTTACTTCCAATTTGACTGAATGGATTTTCCCGGTCTCTCCTGTATTCCGGTCTCCCGGTAATCGGATCATATCTATTAAAAATATAAGGTGTATATCTTTTACCTGATTGGAAGAATAGTCTGGTGTAAATATTATAATCGTCTAAAATTCCGTTTCCGAAATCGAACAATGCTTTATTTTTGGCGACGTAAAAATTGATATTAGCCGAACCCTGGAAAGGACGATCCCAAACAACATAGCTTTCTTTCAGATTTTCTTCCAGCCCTTGCTGTATGTTGAACGCCGATTCATTTGCAGATGAACTCTTTCCTGTAGCAATACTGTACGAACCGGATAGTGTAGCTCTGATCATTTTGCCGATTCTCGTCTTGTATTCTAATTCGAGACCTCTTATTCTTGCATAGTCCTGATTTATATAAATAGTGTAAAAGCCGCGTGTCGTACCCGAAATGATTGCGCGAAATTGTTTTGCAGTGATATAATCGAAAATATCTTTATAATATGCGGTTACTGTAAAGACGTCGTTTTCTGTTATTTGATTTCTTAAACCAAGTTCGTAAGCAACTGTAGTTTCAGGGTTAAGATTTGGATTTCCGATAGTTTGAAATGATGATCTTGATTTTGATCCTTTTAATTTAGCATAAACAAACTGAGGACGCGGCAATTTCGAAAAATGTCCATATGAGAAAAATAATGTTTGGTTATCGGTTACAGGATGAGAAATTCCTAAACGTGGACTAATACGGGCTTTCCAATTTTGTCCGAATAATTTATAGCTCTCCTTCAAATAATTTTCTTGGATAACTTTGGGAACTAAAACCGCGGTTTCATTCTTGATCGCATCGTCAACATACTTTCCTGGGAACCAGTAATCCATACGTAAGCCGAAATTCAATATCATTCCACTCATCTTTATTGCATCTTGAGCATAGATAGCTCCAAACGCCGGATATACGCTATATATATCATTATCAAAACCTAACGGTCGTATCCATGGTTGATGTATATCCACAAGCTGCATATCCTGGAAACGCATTTCAATTCCGGATTTAATTTTGTGTGCGTCCGACGGGTTGCTTGTAAGATCAAATTTTATTGTCCATTCATTCAATGAATGATCCCGCCATGTGGATGGAGATCCATAATCGAAAAATCCATCACCGGGTATTATATATACAGTATCCCTTGAATTCGGATTTGGAAAGAAATATTCAACGGGATAAGTTACAATGTCTTTAGGTTCCTGATACTGATCCCATAACCTACCGTTCGCATCACCACGGACGTGAGCAGAATAAAAACTGACTCTAAAATCATAGAAAGTTTTTGTGCTTAGTGTGTGAGTCAGATTAAAACTTTGTTGTTGATTTATTTGAGTGAATGTATTTGCGCTATCGGGTATGTTCTGAAATAAAAACTGATAACCCGGATTTGGCTCTATCCTATCCAATGTTGCTTGAATCGCCTGTGAGTTTTGATCTATCTGAACGCTTTGGCTGAAAGTATATCCAAGTTTGATTGTACCGATCGGTCTGTATGTTAATTTTCCTAATGTAGAATAACTATTACTCCTTCGCGGTGCAAACTTTGTTCCTTCATAAATTGATGAAAACAATCCTTTTGGGGCTAAAACTTTCCAGCCACTTGGTTGCCCCTTTTCTAGAATTTCAACCCATCTGGTATAACCATCTGTAAGGTTTGCATAAAAATTTGTGAAAAAACTAATCTTGCCAGGTATTTCTATCCCCACAGCCGGGAGAATAAAAGTTGTTAAAGGTTCAGGTCCGGATAAATTAAATTCATATACACTGGTATTAAAATTCGAGACTGAGTTTTTATTAAATCCAAGATTATCTCGTTTGTGCCCTAAAGATCCGGAAAAATTTGATGTTCCTTCTTTTGTTGTGATATTCACAACGCCGGATGTAGCCTGGCCATATTCGGCATTATATCCTCCGGTTAATACCTCGACTTCTGCTATTGCCTGAGGTGCGATTTGCAAACCAAATCCTCTGCCTGCTAAAGGATCCTGCACAGAGACACCATCGATAAGGTATGCGTTTTCGTAACTTCTGCCTCCACGTATATGAATTTCATTATCAGATTGAACAACACCTGTTTGCAGCGACACAACATCACGGACGTCCTTTACGACAGCCATCTGTATATCTTCACTCGTTATCGCTCTGCGGCTTCCGGTTTCCTCAATGTTAAATAATGGTTTCTCACCGATAATAATAACCTCTTGTCCGACTGTCAATACCGTTTCTTCTAATTTTACATTCAGGTTAGTTGCTTCATTCGGATTGATTTTAATTCCGGTGTTTGAACCTGCTTATAACCAAGAAGCGTAATTTCAACAGTGTAAGATCCGGGAGTTATATTTGTTATTGTAAATTTCCCATCGAAATCAGTTGCCGCACCGTAATATGTTCCTTTTATAATAACATTTACACTTGGCAGTGTCTCGTTAGTAGCTTTATCAACAACTTTTCCGGACAAAGTTCCTTTATATTGAGCGAGAAGAAACTGTGTACTAAATATAAAAAACAAAATAACTAATAATTTTTTCATAGAGTTTTATTCTAATTTATTTTCAATTTCTATTCTAATTACTAACCGCCAAATTCATCAATGAACACACGTTTAAGAAAAGCGGGAACACCCTGCCCCTTCACACCCGGACGATCGGTCCATACCTTGTCATAACCGTTCATAAGGTGCAATGGTAAACTTAAAAACACAAAACTTTTTGCATCATCCATAACTCCAATATTTACACGCCCGGTCCAGAATGCTGCCGGTGGTACTCGACCCGGTACTGGTGGTATTGATAAAATATATTTTGCATCGGCTCTTTTTATTATGGCGCGAACGTTTAATGAATGTGATCCGCCTTGAGTCGCTGTCGGATTGAATCGTAAAGTTGGAAAAGGTTGTGCAAAACTTACAGAATCGGGATAAATGGGCCAATCATTGGGTATTCTTGTATCGATTAAAACAGAACCTATCATATCGACAGGCGCAAAATCAACCAGCGAGCCTCTTGGATCGCCAAGCCAATTTCCGAACCGCGTTGAATATAAAACTTTTCCTCCTGAACCATTATAAAGGTAAAGTGGAAATTGTGCTATAGCGTGTATGTGAAAATAGTTATCGGGAATAAAATCAGTAAACCAGAATACAAAATCAAATAATTTAAGAGTCCTTACAAATTGCGGATTAAGGAATTGTGGAACCATTACTCCGGCAGCTTTGTCAGTCGAGCCGCGGCGTATATCGAGCATATCGAAATTACCAAAATTCCTTGGTGAGCCAATCCCCGGGAATGTATCAATGGCAGCAAAAGCTGATTTGTAAAATCCGATGACAGTACTCAAATCTGAAGCTCCATAATTTATTACCGTCAGCAGTTTGCTTGAAGGTTTTTTGACAAACCATTTCCTTGAACCTTCCGGTAGGGATACTGCCGGACTGAGTTCACCCGCCACATCTTTGGCTTGTAAATAAATTTTATTTGTATCATTCAATCTTAAACCGGGAAGTTCACCGATTTTTAGCATAGTCGGAAAAATACCTATATAAACATCTGCAATAACTTCCCCAGTAGCATTATCGGTTCTTGAACGCGGTGCCTCTATTGTAACCATTGTTTGAGTCGAAGAAAATTCAAACCACTTGGAATTATCATTCGGATTATTCAGGTTAATGCGATAATTTTTTATTGTATTATCGCCATCTAGATCTTTTCCTACCCATGAAAATGTTGCGACCGTATAAGTAGTTTCCGGTTGCTGAATTGTTTTGGGCGGATCTGTCGGATTGTTTGGATCAGATGCTTTAGCAAATTCAACAATCGGTGGTGAATTTTTTATCGGAAAAATCTGCTTCGCTCCTTTAGAGTCGATAGCGGTGGTAATACCCGATAAATCTACATCCTCACCATCAAGTATTCCGTTATTATTTTTATCCCAGTAGGGTTTTGGTATAAATCTGATGGTAGCTCCAACATCAATATTCCCCCGGAAGGAATTATCTACAGCTTTTATTACAACCTGATACTTTTCTCTCGCTGAAAATAATGGAAATGCTACGAGCGAATCGTTTTTAATTACCCAACTATATCCGACGGTATCGAAAGAGATAGCTGTAAACGGACTATCGACTTTGAAATAAGCAAAAAGATATCCTTTAATAAAACCGTCCGGATCTTCGCCCCACCATCTGATGATTTGACGACTGATTGTCGGATTCAACGTTTGTGTGGAATCTGTTTGAATCCACAAAAATGTTTTTGGCGGAACATTGGGTTTTAAATCGATCGGACTTTCTTTTTTACAGCCAGTATAAAAGATCGATAATAGAATTAATATTGGGAGTATTTTTTTAAAATCTGACATTAGTTTCTCCATAATGAGCGAAACATAGTTATCCCGGTGATTAGCCGGGATAACTATCATTATTTTCTTTTACTTAACCAGAACCATTTTCTTTATTTGTGAAAATTTACCTGCTTGCAAGCGGTAAAAATATAGCCCTGATGATAATTTTGAAGCATCAAATGTAACCGAATAAATTCCCGGTTTTTGAATTTCATTTCTGAGCGTTGTAATCTCTTGTCCGATTACATTATAGATTTTCAGTGTAACTAATTCTTCCCTCGGTACTGCGTATTCGATAACCGTTTTGGGATTGAATGGATTCGGATAGTTGTTGGAAAGAAAATAATTATCCGGAATTATATTCGACATATCATCTCTTACACCGACAGGAGGCGTATATATTCCGAAGTCAGCATTAGTTCTTGGTACAATTTTATAACGATTGAAACTATAATAAACAATACCACGAATGTAGCTAAATCTACCGCCAACCCTTATAACAGTAACGCCGGGAAATATTGTATCACCGGGAACATTCGAAAATGTGTTTAAGCCTTCCCTTAATATATTCGCATCGGAAGTACCGTCTGTAACACTATATTCCCAGGGATTTCCAAAAACCGGATCGATGCTTGTCACGGTAACATTATTAAACTGAACGAGCATTCCTTCCCATGGTTCGGCATTTAAATCTCCGTTTCCGGCATTCGCACCGAACGTTGCAGTTGTCCGGACCACCGGTGCAGGTACCGGATTCCCTGTGTTAAACCATTGGACTGCTGAGACGTTGCCAATTCTGGTTACGTCAAAATTTTCTTGTATAGTACCGGTTACTGCGACACTGTCACCTTTTCTCAGCCTTTTTAAAGTATCAATAATTCCTGTTACCCATATACCGCTTGAAGGTGAATTTCCTGATTGCATATACCAAGCTGTTGTGCCGCCACTGCCGCTTCTGGCGGTAAGTACCAGATCGCTGGTATCAGCTGAAACGATTCCTCTTACAGATGTTACAGCTCCGGTATAAGGACTACGACCATTAGTGTAGGGCGTATTTTGAACATCGTGAATGGTCAGTGTACCTGTCGTCACTTTGTAGAAATGAAAACCCTTCGATGTATCATTACCCGCACCACCACCGGCACCGCTTGCTGAAATTGTGAAATTACCTTCTGTATCTGTTGCTTTTAAGAAATATTTAACAAAAGTACCTAACGGTTGGATTGGAATTTCGCCCCTGTAAAGAGTATCTCCTGTAACCATTGTCATGTTAACTGTGACAAATGGGTTATTATTTAGACTATAAAGCAATTGCCTGCTTGCAATCGGTTTACCACCGGGTGTAGCTTTAAAGATTGCTTCAACTTTTGTGGTACTATCTGTTGTAACTATTACGGGATATCGCCTTACAGTTGTGAGTGTTGGTCGGGAAATACCTCGTATCACATCACCTCGGTATATTGGGCAAATTCTATAACCACGGGCGTTTTCACTACCGGAATTGCTTGATATGAATCCACGAATCGTATCAACTCTTGAGAAAGTCTGCATTAACCAGTGCGTAGTATCATATGTGCTGGTAGGATCTCTATGACCTCTTAACGTCCACCATTTTGAGACGTCAAGTGTAGATATCATGTTACCAAAATCATCAACAAGATTCACCGTTCCGTTTGCCGTATTCAGTCGTCCCGCTACAGTAAGATTAGTTAATTCAACATATGCACCTTCATAAGGTTCACCTGTTGAAAATTTTATTTTTCCTCCCGGAAAAATTCCTTCATAAAAATCAGATGTATTTAATTTATATTTTGGTGGAGTATTTGCGCTACCGATAATATTAAAATTTGGTTCCCGTAATGGTACAAATTGAGTGGAGCTGCTTATTCCATTTGTACTTCCAACCGGGAATTCATCTACCCAACCAACGACTTCAACGATATCTCCTACTTCAACATTCAACATTGATTGAAAAAAAACAGTATCCGGTGAACCGGTACTTAATGGTGCGCGCACAAACATATGTCCCCAAGGCCCGCTATACCCGGTATCAGCTAATACAAAATTATAACCACTCGAAGTAAAGTTTATAACTTTAGCAGGAACCGTACAAACACCGACTATCTTCACAGTATCCCTTGGATTAGTTGGACGATAAAATGCAGACGCTTGAATTGTCCATCGTGTTGGCTGACTATTCTGAATCTGATCCGCAATCAAAAGTGAATCCGGGTGAACATATTGAATTTGTCTTATTGCTCTATAGGGGTACTGAATTTGAGTTTCGCTTATGTAGATAAACGAAATTGTTAATATAAGAAATACTAAAAATTTTTTCATTTTAAATCTCCTTATTATTTAATTATTAAAAACTTACCTATTTTCACATTCTCTGTCTCATGATCTTTAACGCTATATAAATATAATCCTGTGGCAATAGTCTGATCATGCTTTGTTATCAGATCCCACGCGTGTTCGCCGCCTGAGAATTGCGGGTTAACACGTAAGGTCTCAAATTTTCTGAACCATTCAATATCGGATCCGTCGTATGTAGATGCATTATGTTCAATAGTTTTTACAATATCACCGGCGAGTGTATATATGCGGATCTCGCATCTTGCCGGTAAATTGTAAAATATTATTTTTCTGTTCCTCTCGCCTCCGGTTCCACCTTCCCAATATGCGCTTGTATAATAGGGGTTGGGGTAAACACCGATTTCAGTGTTATTGTCGGATGTAGCTTTTGTTCCTGCAATAACCCGTTTGAGAACTTTGGAGCTTTCTAATATTGGTAAATTATTTGCGGAATCTCCTCTGTCAAATGCGGTAACACCATAAACATACTGCCAACCATTCAGGTGAGTTAAGTTCATATCTGCGGGGGGAAAACGATACCAATAATCAACAGTATCGCCAGGAAATCTTTTGGGTTCTTGCAATAATATTTTCGATAATCCGACATTGAAACCAATATTATTCCCCGGTAAATCATATTCACCGGCTAATGTCATCTTGAAAATCAAATCTTCGGGCGCCGTTATATCAGCCCCTGCATTACTTCTGTATATTCTGTATCCCTCAAAATCTTTTAATTGTGTGATCGGATCAACTGACTCTTCGGCTGTGTGTTTATTCCAGTAAATTACTACTTCATTATCCGAGACGTCAGCCCGAACTTTCGGTCGGCGCGGAGGTTGGGGTAAGCTGTATCTGTCCAAAATACCATTACCATTAAAATCTTCCCAGGGTTGTAAAATATTGTCGCCGTTTGTATCTTCGCCGTCGTAGGTTTTCTGTGCCCAGCCGAGATTATTCAGTAAAGTTGAACGTTGTTCAGGTGTGTCGAATCGTGCATGGTCTGAGCCGTATTTTTTTGCCGTAACAATACCAAAAATAACCTGCAAACTGTCCCCCGGAAACATTGTTACGAAAGGTCCTGTTGATAAAAGTAAAGTAGCATTCCGTGCGCTTGTGCGTAACGCATCGATCTTACTTTTAGGATACATTGTAGTTGTCATCCGAGCATATCTGTTTTGCCATCGGGTGGGAGGACTTCCATCATCTGCATCTTCAAGTCCAGGTGAGAAATATTCTGGCTCTCCTGAACTTGTCCGAAAAGTCCACGCATTAAAATAGTTTTTTTTTGATAAATCAAGTAAAGAATCTACACCTTTAGGAAATCTATTTGTCCCAAGAAGCTTCATAGCAATGTAACTATTTGCCGGTGGTCCCTGATTGTTCCCATCATAATCAAAAGCGTATGCCATACGCTGCACGGAATCATAGCCTGTCGCAACGTTAAAATAACCGCTTGTTCCGGGTCTTACAAAATTTGTGTTACGGACAACAAAATTATTCCACAAACCGACGTATACAGAATCGAGAGTGTCCCTGACTGTAATTCCTGTTGCCGGATGTCTGTACCCTGTATTATAAAACGTATAGCTTACTATCACAAAGAAATCTGCGGTTGGAAGATTCCATGCATAACTTTCTTGTTTTATCTTAATTCCAAGAGGGAGATGATATGGGATGCTATCTCCAGTAACAGGATCACGTTTGTATGCGTCGGTATAATCGCAAATAAAATCTAATTCACTCACTGCGTTATCTGTCGGTAATCCTGAAAACGGGTCAATCGAACGCTTTGTTATTGAAGCGCCCTGTTCCGATGTAAATTCGTAATGTCGTCCGGTAACTCCGCTTAATGATTGATCCGTGGCACCTGTACTCACTCCGGCTCGACCTTCTAGCCTGGATATCGCACCAAACCAGATTCCGCCTTGATATAAGTGTTCTATTCTTGATCCTTTTGGATATTCAGCCGAAAATTGCTGAGGCCAATTGGAATTTCTCGCTCCGAGAGTTCCGTAATTTGTAACTGTTAACTGAAGATTTCCAACATTCACTACCTGTCGTTGATCTTTATCGGTGTTTTTTTGCAATCTGAAATCGGTTGCCTGCTCCTGAGAAAAAGACGCAAGTGTGAATACACTGAATAATGACAAAATGAGAAGTATACGCATTTAATTTACCAATTTTATGAATAAACGGGTTTTGTAGCGTTGTTAATATAAGGATTTTTTGTCTATTTTACAAAAATAATTATTGAGAGAACTAGGAATGAGAAGAAATTTAAACTTCCCCATCAGAAAATATTTTTATGATCTGACCGATATCGATATTGTCGTCTTTAAAATTATTCCATTTTTTTAATTGATCGATAGTGACATTGTATTGGCTGGCGATTCGGAATAAAGTATCACCTTTTTTTACTTTATACTCTACGTAATTTTTATTATTTATTTCTTTAGAATCCGATTTGATTTTCACATCGCTCTTTTCAGCGGTGTCGGGTGAAATATAAATTTCTAGTTTCTGACCGGAAATTATTTTGTTTTTCCTGATTCCATTCCAATTTTTAATATCCCGAACTGTTACTCCATATTTTTCCGCGATTATCCCGAGGCTCTCGCCGGATTTAATAATATGTGTGGTCCAATATGATTTTTGAGATTTTTTTGATGAAGCGGATTGTTTTTTATTTTTATTTTCCGAAGCGAGATTTTCTTCGACTAAATCTCTTTCGTCCGTTGGAATAAATATATCTATGGTTGCATCTGTTCGGAGATGTTTACCGTATGGAATATCATTCCATATTCTCAGGTCACTAACACGCACATTGTATTTTTTTGCAATTTCGCTTAAGGTGTCGCCTTTGCGAACCTTGTAACTAATTTTTGAACTCCCTTTATTTGTAAATTTTTTAGCAATTGATTTTTTATTTTCAGATTTTGTAATCCCCTGATCCTGTGAAATTGTTCTCGCTAAATTTTTTGATGTTAACGGAATTATCAACGTAGTTCCGGCGGATAGTTTTTTCTTAACAGATATATTATTCGCCTCGGCTAAAACACTTTTCGTCAATCCGTATTTTTTTGCAATCCTTCCTATGGTTTCACCTTTTTTAACCTGATGACTTATGAGAGTTTTCTTTTTCTCTGCAGGGACTTGAGCGTACTGTTCAGCAAAAAACGCTGATGTTCCGGCCGGAATCTTAAGTTTATAACCTTTATAATTCGGCGGTGTATATCCTTGAATAAGTTCAGAATTTAAATCAGAAAGTATTTTGGTATTTGTACCGGCACATTCAGCCAGAATACTCAGGTCGACGCAATCATCTATCGATACAATATCATAAACAAGAGGAATATCCGGCTCAATGAAGAAGCCGTATTTGTTAGGATTCATTGCGATCACAGCAGCTGCAATGTATTGTGGAACATAGTTACGGGTTTCACGCGGTAAATTTTTTCTAAGGTACCAAAAAACTTTGTTCCCGGATTTTCTTATAGCAGATTTTACTCTCCCTGCACCCGAATTATAAGCAGCAATCGCAAGATGCCAATCGTTAAATTCAATATATAAATCTCTAAGATGTTGGGCTGCCGCACGGGTAGCTTTATCGACATCACGTCTCTCATCGTACCATAAATTTCCATCAAGTCCATACAACTTACCGGTACCTTTTATAAATTGCCATATCCCTACAGCCTTTGCCCATGACCTTGCAGTCGGATTCAAACCACTTTCGATCATTGATAAGTAAATTAATTCCTCAGGAACACCTTCTTCAGCAAAAATACGTTTCATGGTCGGAAAATATTTTCCTGACCTGAACAGCCATTTCTCCATATGATGCCTCCCTTTACCAACAAAATAATCGATGTACATCTGAACGAACCCGTTGATAACAAGAGGAACTGAAAAACCTGTTATAATATCTCGAGTCCGGAACTGTTCGGGATTCTCTACACCCTCTAAAAGTTGATTCAATTTTTCACGAAGTGCAAAAATGGATGATTGATCTCCTAAGCTGTCGATATTTGCTATATAGTTTTCATAATCCTCGATAATACTTAAACTCAGATCGTTAAAATCCTGATTTGTTTCGATACCGGGATAATAACTGAGTTCGTTAAGTATATTTATAGCGGATTCAAACTCATTCGCGCATTTCAAGGAATCGCCGGAAGTTTCGGCTGCCAGTGCAGAGATATAATGCCGGCGTACGCTTTCCAGGTTCTGGTTTAAAACCGGATCGCCACTATCGCCATTTTCCAGGTATATATTTGAAGTATCCGATGGCTGTAAATTTACATCGGAAATATTTGACGAAATTTCAGAAATATTGGAATTTGAAGAATTGAAACTTGAGTCCTGCTTGTTTCTTGTAGTCTCTTTACCGACACATCCATTCAATATCAAGGCAATGATAAAAACAATTATATAGCGTAACAACATTTTAAACCTTTTTAAATCATAACTGATGTGAATATATGTGATTATAGAAAAAAAGTCAAGGAATTTTTCAAAGATTATTGAAAACCGGTAATATTACCTATAAGTTATCATAATGGAATATTCCCATGTTTCTTTTTAGGATTTGAATCTACCTTGTTTTCCAATATTTTCAAAGATTTATATAATTTTGATCGGGTAAATGCCGGTTCGATGATGTCATCAATGTAACCCCGACCGGCAGCGATGTATGGATTGGCAAAAATTTCTCTGTATTCTTCTTCTTTTTTTGATACAGCTTCCTCAAAATTCTCTGATTTTTCCAAATCTTTCTTAAAAATAATTTCAACCGCTCCTTTCGGACCCATAACTGCAATCTCAGCCGAAGGCCAAGCAAAATTGAAATCACCCCTAATATGCTTAGAGTTCATAACATCGTATGCGCCACCATAGGCTTTTCTCGTGATAACAGTTATTTTGGGGACAGTTGCTTCACAGAATGCATACAATAATTTTGCGCCATTTTTGATGATTCCACGCCACTCCTGATCTGTACCCGGCAAAAATCCCGGAACATCTTCAAAAACAATAAGCGGTATATTGAATGCATCACAAAACCTAACAAACCGGGCTCCTTTTATAGATGAATCAATATCCAAAACTCCTGCAAGGACAGCCGGTTGATTTGCAATTATTCCGACTGATTTTCCACCGACACGTGCAAAACCAACAATAATGTTTTGTGCAAAAAGTTCGTGAATCTCGAAAAAATCCTTATCATCTACTACAAGGCGTATCACATCCTTCATATCATAAGGTTTGTTTGGATTTTGCGGAATTAACGAATTCAATTTTTCTTCGATTCGCAGTGGAGAGTCAGATGTTAATTTTACCGGCGGATCGTCGATATTATTTGATGGAATAAAACTGAATAATTTCCGAATACCTTGAATACAGTTTACTTCGTTTTCGCAGGCAAAATGAGCAACACCACTTTTCGTGGCATGTGTAATTGCCCCGCCTAACTCCTCGGAGCTTACATCCTCGTGTGTTACAGTTTTAACAACGTTAGGACCAGTTACAAACATATAGCTCGTATTCTTAACCATGAATACAAAATCAGTTATCGCCGGTGAATATACTGCTCCTCCGGCGCAAGGTCCCATAATAGCTGATATTTGCGGGATTGTCCCTGACGCAAGTGTATTTCTTAAAAAAATATCAGCATAACCGCCTAAACTTACCACTCCTTCCTGGATACGCGCCCCGCCAGAATCATTCAAACCAATTAAAGGAGCGCCGACTTTCATTGCCATATCCATAATCTTACAGATTTTTTCCGCGTGTGCTTCTGATAGTGAACCGCCAAAAACTGTAAAATCCTGACTAAAAACAAAAACCTGTCTTCCTTCTATTGTGCCTGTACCTGTAATAACACCATCTCCAAGATATTTTTGTTTATCCAAACCAAAATCATGTGCCCGATGTGTAACCAGCATATCCATCTCTTCGAAACTGTTCTTATCAAGCAGAAGATTTATTCTTTCCCTGGCTGTTAGCTTTCCTTTTTTATGCTGTTCATCGATACGCTTTTGACCGCCACCCATTAAAGCCTGTAGTTTAATCTCGTTCATTTGTTTCATTTTATCTTTTGCCATCATCCACCTATATATTGTTTTAGTCAATAACGGAATCTATAACCGCGCCACCGACCAACTCATCTCCTTCATAAAAGACTACAGATTGCCCCGGAGTTATCGCGCGTTTTGGTTCATCAAATTCAACTATTATTTTTTCATCGTCTAGCTGTCTTACAAATGCTCGCGAACCGCTGTCCTTGTACCTTACCTTTGCATTAACTTTTTTACCTTCACCTAGCCGGGCATAGGATATCAAATTTACTTGTGATGCTATCAATGCTTTATGTTTAAGATCATTTTCTCTACCTAATTTTATGGAATTATTTTCAGCATGTATCTGAGTAACATACAATGGTTCCCCCATCGCAATACCAAGACCTTTTCGCTGCCCAATTGTGTAAAAAGGATAACCTTTATGCTTTCCGACGATCTTCCCGTCAAGAACTAAGTCACCCCCTTTAACTCGATTTTCCAAATCAGGAATTTGTTCCTTTAAAAATCTTTCATAGTTATCATCGGATATGAAACATATTTCGAAACTTTCACTCTTAGATGCAGTTTTAAGTCCATATTTTTTAGCAATCTCACGCACAGCCGGCTTTTCAAAATCACCCAAGGGAAAGAGCGTTCTGGATAATAAATTCTGATCAAGACTCCATAAAGCATAAGATTGATCTTTATTCTCATCACTTCCACGCGCAATGATATATCTATTACGCTCACGATTAAATTTGATTTTTGCAAAATGACCGGTAGCGATGAAATCAGCGCCGAGTGAATCAGCTTTCTTCAACAATTCTTCCCACTTGATTTTTTTGTTGCAGATTACACAGGGATTCGGAGTCCTGCCCGCGAGGTATTCATCTACAAAATTATCAATAACTTCTTTTTTAAACTGACTTGAATAATCGACCACATAATGAGGTATTCCCAATTTTGCCGCCACAATCTTCGCATCGTTTATTCCTTCAAGAGAACAACAGCTTGATTCATTAGCTACGTTCCCGCCGGTTTCCCCATAGTCGTATGTTTTAATTGTAATCCCGATGACATCGAATCCGTTTTCAAGCAAGATAGCTGCAGCCACAGATGAGTCGACCCCGCCACTCATAGCCACAATCACTTTTTTATTTCTATCGCTAACAGACATATTTTAAAAATAATATAGAAAAACTCAGTGTTTTTTCAAATTAAAATTATTTATATATTGTTATATGCGTAAATTGACTCACTCGGAAATATCAAAATACAGGTTTTCTAAAGAACAATTGGTAAATGAATCAAGGTTTCCGATTTATGTTCTTCTGGACAACATACGAAGTTTATATAATGTCGGTTCCATTTTCAGAACTTCAGACGGAGCAAGAATCCAAAAACTTTACCTGACCGGATATACTCCTTACCCCCCCAGGAAAGAAATCAGTAAAACAGCGTTGGGTTCAACCGAAACTGTGCCGTGGGAATATTACAATAATCCACTCGAAGCAATTGAAAAAATAAAATCCGAACAAATAAAAATTTGCGTCCTTGAACATACCTCCGAAAGCAAGCCTTATTTTACAATTTCAGAGAACGATTATCCGCTCTGTTTAGTTGTAGGGAATGAACTGACAGGAGTTTCAAAAGAGATAATTGAAAAAGCCGAACTGGCAATCGATATTCCGATGTTCGGTTTAAAACAATCATTGAATGTTGCTGTTGCTTATGGAATTGCAGTTTTTGATTTGGTAAAGATTTATAAAGAATCTACTTGATAGGCGAGAGTATAATATTCCTCTTTTTCATGTGTATGTATCCTCAAAAGACCGGTGCGAACTAAGCCTACAAGGATTCTTGATGCTCTTCTATCGCTAATGTTTACCAATCTTCCGAATTCTCTAAGGGTAATTTTTTGATGCGTTTCGAGATATCGAAACAACCTTCGTTCGTTTTCTCCAATTGTAATTTTCAACGGCGGCGTTTCAGGATTTTCATCCCTCAAAATTTTTACAACCTCTTTACTCGCCAACATCGTATTATCATTGACACGGATATAAACCCGCGTGTTCTCGACTTCATCACGTGTATTTGTTCCAAGAAAGTAATGCGGCTTTGATCTGCTCTCTTTGACATAACAAACAATAACATCTTTTCCGTCGAATGGAACAAAATCGATCTCTAACTCGACAGGCGGGTCGCAAAAATCTTTAGCGGCGATTTCTATTAATTCCACTTCCGATTTTTCACTCTCAACGCCGCAAATTGTGCCATCGTCGTCAACACCGAAAAGTATATACCCTCCTTTTGTGTTGGCAAATGATATCAGTGTGCGTGCAATTTTTTCTGCTGAGGATATTCTTCTTTTGAACTCAGTTTCAAAACCCTCCCCTTCTTCAATCAAATTTTTTAAGTCACGGTATTTCATCACATCATTTTTAAATTTACCAGCCTCTGCCGTTCATACGTTCGAGAATAATATTTTTTCTGAAAATAACAAATTTGGAGTTATCAGTCGGCTTGTGTTTAATCGGACTCGGAATAACGGCAGCCAATCTTACCGATTCGTCACGGTCGAGAGATGCTGCTGACTTTCCGAAATAATAATTTGAAGCTGCTTCAATGCCAAAAATTCCGTCGCCCCATTCAATGATATTTAAATAAATTTCTAATATTCGTCCTTTTGTCAAATGATTTTCCATGATAAATGAAATTATCACTTCTTTAATTTTTCGCAAAGGACTTCTTGACGTAGATAAATATAAATTTTTTGCAACCTGCTGTGTAATTGTGCTTCCGCCCCTCTTGATTTTCCCGGCTTCCCAATTCTTTTCAAACGATTCTTTAACTTCGAACCAATCAATTCCGGAGTGTTCCATAAAACGTCCATCCTCTGCAACAATAATTGCGCGTCTAAGATGCTCAGAAATTCTATAAATTGGAACCCATTTTTGCCTTATCCGGTATTTTTGACTCCGTTGTTTTTTTTCATCCATGCGCTGTTTCATTATTGCAGTAATGTCCGGATTATTTTTATCTAATTTCATAATTGAAAAATACGGAATAGTCAGCAATTGATATAAAAAAAACAAAACAATCAGAATTATTAAACTTTTTATTTTATTTTTTTTAATCCATTCGGGAACGGAGTTCAGTGCAGCGATGTTAATTTTCATTCAGTGATTAATATTTCTTATTTGTTTCGAGATAACTTTGAAGAATCAGGGCGGCAGCCATTTCATCAATCTTCGATTTATTTTGCCGGGCTTTTTTTCTGACTCCCATCCGGATAAGTGTTTGCTGAGCAATCGACGATGTATAACGCTCATCCCATTTTATTATATTTTTTTCGGTCGCCTGTTGCAGGTCACTGATAAATTTTTCAACTTCCAATGCTTTCCCGCCTATTTCTCCTTTCAAATTAAGAGGAAGTCCGACCACAATATCGGATACTTCATACCGATCTGCCAATTCCTTTATAATTTGCAAAGCATTATTATCATTTGAGATAACCTTTAGCCCTGTCGCTATAATCATCAACGGATCGCTGACCGCTATACCGATCCTTTTTGTTCCGTAATCTATTCCAAGTATTCTTTTCAATTTGATAAAATAATTAGTTTTCTAAACGAACCGCCTGCCTCACACCTTTAATTTTTTTTAGTTTTTCCATCATTCTGATAAGATGTTCGGTGTTCTTTACATTAATAATGATAGTGCCTTCAAATAATGAATCATGAGCATGAAGATCGATCCCTCTGATATTTGTACTTTGATATGTCGAAATCGTATGCGTAATATCGGTTAACAGTCCGGTTCGATCTTCACCAGAAATTTTTATCGCAGAGATGAATTCCGCCTCACCTGTGTCGGGCCAATCAACCGCAACTATCCGGTTCGGATCGGAATTGGAAACATTTTTAAAATTTACACAATTCTTCCGGTGAATTTTTATCCCCTCCCCGACGGTTACATAACCTGCTATAGGATCGCCGGGAATTGGATTACAGCATTTTGCAAAATTATGAAGATAATTTTCCTGCGTTCCGAATAATTTAATGCCTGAAGAAATATTTCTAACTGTATCTATAAATTTTTCGAACGTATCTTTGACGCCTACAATATTCTCTTCTACCTTAATGGGATTATCTATAAGATGTTTCACTTCCCTAGCCATAACCTCCGGATTTAATTCGGAAGTATTTATTTTGATATAAAATTCCTGTAGATTTTTTACCGATACAATTTTTTGTATGTAGCTTAACAACTCATCATCGTTAATATTGATACGATGTTTTTTTGCACGCTTGATCCATTTTTCGTGTCCGTCCGAGCATTGTTTGCGCTGTTCCTCTTTAAACCATTTCCTTATATGGGATTTTGCTTTATGAGTTACTAAAATTTTTTCCCAATCGATACTCGGTGTTTGATTTTTTGATGTTATTATTTCCACCTGATCGCCGCTAATCAATTTTGAATCAAGCGGAACTATTTTTCCGTTGACCTTCGCACCTATACAGTGGAATCCGACTTTTGAATGAACTTCGAAAGCGAAATCAATGGGTGTTGCCCCTTTTGGAAGTACTTTTAAATCTCCTTTTGGAGTAAATACAAAAATTTCATCCTGATACAAGTTTAATTTAAAACTCTCGATGATTTGTTTAACCGGAGTATCTTCAGTAGCCTGTTCAAAAATTTCCCTTACCGAATTGATCCAATTATCGATTTCACTTTCGCCCGAATCCTTCCCCTCTTTGTATTTCCAGTGAGCGGCAATTCCCCTTTCGGCAATTTCATGCATTTGTCTTGTTCTAATTTGAACTTCTACCCTCTTTCCTTCAAGACCCGAAACCTGTACATGAATTGATTTGTACCCATTGGATTTTGGAGTCGAAATATAATTCTTTAAACTGCCGGGAACTAATTGATATATGTCTCCCAGCAAACCGACAGCCGTATAACAATCCTGTTTGTTCTCAGTCTCTAAGATAATACGAACAGCGAACAAATCATGCAATTCATCCATGGTTTTTGATTGTTTTTGCATTTTTGAATAAATGCTGTGGATATGCTTCGGTCTGCCATAGATTTCAAATTCAAAACCTTCTTCCTTAAGACGATGTTCAATTGGTTTAATAAATCGATTTATATAATGTTCTCTCTCGCGTCTCTTAGCTTTAAGATTTCTTGAAATAGTTTCATATTCAACGGGATTCATGTTTTTAAATGCCAGATCTTCAAATTCCCATTTAACTTTTGCAAGTCCGAATCTATGAGCAAATGGTGCATAGATCTCCAGCGTATCCTGAGCAATTCGACCTCTTTTTTCCAACGGAAGAAATTCCAACGTTCTCATATTGTGCAAACGGTCAGCAAATTTAATTAGAATAACTCTGATATCATCAACCATAGATAAGAGCATTTTACGAAAGCTTTCCGCCTGTGTTATCTCATGACTTTTGAATATATCGGTGATTTTTGTTGCCCCGTCAACAATATCAGCAATGGTTGAGCCGAATTCCTGTCGGATATCTTTGATTTCGTAATCGGTATCTTCGGCAACATCGTGTAATAGTGCAGCCGCAACTGAAATATCATCGAGAGGGATTTCTTTAACAACAATCAAAGAAACTTCATATGGGTGATTGAAAAACGGCTCTCCTGAAGCTCTTAAATCCTGTTTATGAGCGGAAAGACTGAATTCAAAAGCCCTGCGGATAAGGTCTTCGTCAACTCTCCTTAAATTCCGTTTACAAGCTAAAATAAGGTCGTCTAACTTCTTTTTATAAAATGTTGTGCGCATAGGTTTCTACTTAAAATATAACTTGAGCATATGATAATGTCAAATATGTAGAGACCTGTCGGTGAAATAAAAAAAGCAGTATGATAGAATATTTTAGGTCCTAATACTCTATCTCACTCATCAGCCGTTCCGAACATCCGGTCCCCGGCATCTCCCAGTCCCGGCAGTATATATCCTTTTTTATTTAATTCACGATCCATAGCTGTTGTATAAATAACAACTTCAGGATGCATTGAATGCAATGTATCGATACCCTGAGGAGCAGCTACAATACTAACAAACTTTATCTTCTCGGCTCCCTTTTGTTTTAAGAATGTGACCGCTGCCGCTCCGCTTCCTCCGGTCGCTAACATTGGATCTAATATTACAACAAGCGAATTTTTCATGTTTTTCGGAAATTTGAAATAGTAATCGACAGGTTTTAATGTTTCTTCGTCTCTGTATAAACCGATATGTCCAACTTTGGCATCCGGAAGATATTCGACAAAACCACCGACCAAACCGAGTCCTGCCCTCAATACGGGAACCAATATAACTTTTTCGGCTGTGATATACCCTACAGATTTTTCCAAAGGAGTGAAAATTGTTTCTTCCCTAACCGTTAAATCTTTGGTTACTTCGTAAGCCATCAATCCAGCAAGTCGCCGTAATACAGCGCGGAACTGAAAACTCGGCGTGTGTTTATCTCTCAACAGCGTTAAGTCTCTCTTAATCAGAGGATGATCGATGATTACAAGATTTTTCGATAGATTTTTTTTATGAGACATTTTTCAAACTCCACTTAGTAATTACTAAATTTTTGTTTAATTTTATTTGCAGCAATTAATATCGGATCATAAAGAGGTGAATTATTGGGAAAATATATTAAATCCAGATTAGAAATTTGATCGACTGTCAGTTTTTGCTGAATTGCAGAGCCTAAAATATTTGCGCGTAAAATTGCCCCCTCTTCTCCGAAAACATTCGCCCCCAATAATCTTCCGGTTTTTTGATCTGCAATCAATTTTAATGTAATTTTTTTACTTCCGGGCATGAATGAAACCTTGGAATATGAATGGACTGTTTCACTGATTGTTTTGTAACCGAATTTAACTACATCCGAAAAACTCAAACCTACTCTTGCGACCTCAAGTCCGAACACTTTCATTCCGGAGGAGTTGATTGCACCCTCAAACTTTACTCTTCCTCCTGCGGCATTTATACCTGCGATTCTGCCTGTTTTAGCTGCTAAAGACGCAAGCGGAATATAAGCCGGTTTACCGGTCACTATATTTTTTACTTCGCAGCAATCACCGGCAGCATAGATACTATCAATATTCGTTTCTTGCATATTATTCACAAAGATTGCTCCGGTGGTTCCAAGTCTTAAACCGATTTTTTTCGTATAACTTACATTCGGATAAACTCCTATTGAAATCACTATCAAGCCGGCTTCATAAGTTCCTTTATTCGTTAACACGTATCCGATTTTCTCTTTACCCGATTTTATCAATGCTTCGGTTTTCGATTTGCCGAAAAATTCAATATTGTTTTGTTTTAATTGGTCGAGTATCTTTTCTCGTACTTCGGTTTCAAAGTTATCCAATGGTAAGTCAGTATCGTGAACGATTTGAACTCTGATATTTCTTTTATGGAATGCTTCTGCCAATTCGATCCCGATCATCCCCCCGCCAATGATTACAACTTGTTCAGTTTTTTCAGTCTTGAGAAAATTTATAATATTTCTAACATCATCTCTTGATCTCAAATTAAAAACATTTCTGAAATCTTCATTTTCCAGATTGAGTCTTTTAGGGGAAGCGCCGGTTGCCAGAATTAATTTGTCGTAACTATAATCTTTTACCTCTCCGGAATTTAAATCGCGCACGGTAATTTTTTTTTTTTGAGATTGTAATTTTTCAAAACGATGGAATGTTTTGACAATTATCCCTTTTTCGGCTGCAAGTTTTTCCGGAGAATAAATTTCCAACAAATTTTCATCCTTAATATCGCCGCCAATCACATACGGAGATTCACAAATCCCGTAGGATACAGTCCCCGATTGTTCGAACAATATTACTTCAGCGTGGGGATTGGTTTTTGCAGCCTGAGCAGCTGCGCTCGGACCTGCAGCTAAACCTCCTATTACTATAATTTTCTTAGTCATTTTTTCTTGAAATTTAATACTATCGGAACTCCGTTATAAATAAAATGTTCTCTGATTTTATTTTCCAGAAATCTTATATAATTCTGCTGTATTAACGTTGGATTATTTGTAAAAAAAGAAAATACCGGCGGTTTTACCTTCACTTGCATTACATGCTTGATCTTGATTTCTTTTCCGCTTTGCGATGAAGGCGGATTTTTGCTTATCACTTCCAGTATGATATTATTCAACTGCGAAGTCGGTATTCTTTTGTAAAGTTCGCTATTTATTGTTTTGGCAATTTCGAGTGTTTTAAAGATTCTTTGTTTTGTAAATGCTGAAATAAATATTACCGGTGCATAATCAAATTGACGCAACAAATTTTTTACTCCCAATTCAAATTTTCTTGCAGTCGCGGTATCCTTTTCTATCAAATCCCATTTGTTGACGCAAATCATAAATCCCCTTTTCCGCTGTACTATCTTCTCGACGATGTGCAAATCCTGCTTATCCATCCCCTGGTTTGCATCACAAATCAGCATCGCTACATCGCACCGTTCAATACTTTTAATTGTCCTGAGCGTACTGTAAAATTCTATATTTTCTTTAATGCGGCTCTTTCGTCTTAACCCGGCCGTATCAATCAATAAAAACTCTTCACCGTAATATTTAAGCACTGAATCGATCGGATCGCGCGTAGTACCGGCAATGGGTGTTACAATATTCCTGTCTTGTCCTAATAGCGCATTTACAAATGATGATTTCCCGACATTTGGTTTTCCGACAACTGCTAATTTTAATCGTTGGTCTTTATCAATTTTTTCTCTTTTGGGGATATCTTTTGTAATTAAATCAAGAAAATCACCGATTTTTCTTCCTCCGAGTGCGGCAAGTGAAAATGGATCACCTAAACCAAGTTTGAAAAATTGAGCTGTGTTGATTTCAGCGGCAGCATTATCGACCTTATTGATGACTAAATATATTTTTTTTGCAGACTTCCTCAAAATATTCGCAATATCCTCATCGAGTTGTGAAATACCGTCTTTGGCATCGCACATAAATATCACCGAATTTGCCTCTTCGATTGCGATTTGAGCGTGTTCGCGCATTGCCTGTTCTATGATGTCGCTCGCCCTCGGAATATACCCACCTGTATCTACAAGCGTAAATGTTTTTCCCGTCCATTCAGCTTCTGAATAATGACGATCGCGCGTAACGCCGGGAGTATCATCAACGATAGCGTTACGTTGTCCGATTATTCGATTAAATAATGTCGATTTTCCTACGTTGGGTCTGCCAACTATTGTTATTATATAATCAGTCATACGTTGTAAATTGTCTGAGTATGATAGTTAATTTTATTTAATATTACAAAAAGATTTTTTTACTAATCCAATTTCAGATATTTTTTGCAAATTTCGTTATCTGAGAAATCTGCTGATTGAAATTTTCAAAACCGCTGGATTTACTTATATAACCTGCCGCACCGGTTTGAAAAGCATAATTCACGTCATCTTCCCGGTCGGAAGTACTGACGATAATTACAGGAATTTCTTTAAGCTTTTTATCGGCTTTGAGAATTCTCAAAACTTCTCTCCCATCGCATCGGGGAAGATTTAAATCCAATAAAATTAAATCCGGTGTGGGAATTTCAGTTCTGTGAATAAATATATCGGTTCTAAATAAAATATCCAGCGCTTCCTGACCATCAACCGCAAAATAAAAGTCTGCATCTACATTATTTCTCTTTAACACATATTGCAGAATTTTTAAATGCGAAGCATTATCTTCTATAATAAGTATTTTAGGCTTTTTCAATTTTATATGCTATCCCCGGATCAATTTTTTATATCTGATTCGATGAGGTCTGTCGGTTTCAAGTCCCAGAACTTTCCTGCGATGTTCTTCATACTCTGAATAATTTCCATCGAACCATACCGCCTTACTATCTCCTTCAAATGCTAAAATGTGTGTGGCTACCCGGTCGAGAAACCAGCGATCGTGCGAAATTATAACAGCACATCCGGCAAAATTCATTAATGCTTCCTCGAGTGCGCGAAGAGTATTTACATCAAGATCATTTGTCGGTTCATCGAGCAGTAAAACGTTTGCGCCTTGTTTTAAAACTTTGGCAAGATGCACCCTGTTTCTCTCGCCTCCCGATAGCACACCGCATAATTTTTGCTGGTCAGTTCCGCTGAAGTTGAACCTTGCAACATAAGCACGTGAATTTATTTCCCGATTACCCAATGAAATCAAATCTTCTCCACCCGAAATCTCCTGCCATATCGATTTTTGCGGATCGAGCGGTCGATTTTGATCGACATAAGCAAGTTTTACGGTTTCACCAAGGATTATTTCCCCTTTATCAGGTTTTTCCTGAGAGGTAATCATTCGGAAAAGAGTCGTCTTTCCGGCTCCATTCGGACCGATAATACCAATAATCCCTCCGGCTGGAAGAGTGAAATTTAAATCTTCATAAAGCAAAATATCCCCGTACGACTTGACTACATTTTCAGCCTGAATAACAATATCACCTAAACGTGGACCTGAGGGAATATATATCTCAATTTCTTCCTGACGTTTTTGATTATCTTCCGCAAGCATTTTTTCATACGAACTTATCCTTGCTTTGCTTTTTGCATGACGTCCTTTGGGATTAAGTCTGATCCACTCCAACTCTCGCTGTAATACTTTCTGCCTCTTAGATTCCTGTTTTTCTTCGACCGACAAACGTGCTTTTTTCTGTTCAAGCCATGATGAATAGTTCCCCTCAAAAGGAATCCCTTCTCCTCTGTCAAGCTCCAGAATCCATCCTGCAACGTTATCAAGAAAGTAACGATCGTGCGTAACAGCGATGACCGTTCCTTTATATTGAGAAAGATGCTGCTCAAGCCATCCTACAGATTCAGCATCAAGATGGTTTGTCGGTTCATCAAGGAGTAAAACATCAGGTTCCTGAAGTAACAGACGGCAAAGCGCAACGCGCCGCCGTTCGCCGCCTGATATTATTGACACAGATGTTTCGGGTGGCGGACAACGAAGCGCATCCATCGCTTGTTCAAGCTTGCTATCGATATCCCACGCTCCAAGATGATCAATCTTCTCCTGAAGTTTTGCCTGCTGCTCAAGTAAAACATCGAAATCTGCGTCAGGGTCTCCGAACTTTGCGTTAATAGCCTCATATTCCTTCAGTAAGTTAACAGTCTCGCGTGCACCCTCCTCGACTATTTCCCGTACAGTTTTTGATTGATCTAATTCAGGTTCCTGAGGAAGATAACCAAATGTGATTCCTTTCTGAGCTGTTATCTGACCGAGATAATCTTTGTCAACTCCGGCAATTATCCGGAGCAATGTACTTTTTCCGGAACCGTTTAAACCAAGCACACCTATTTTTGCTCCATAATAAAAAGATAGATATATGTCTTTTAAAACCTGTTTATTCGGTTTGTGAACTTTGCCAACACCTATCATTGAAAATATTATTTTTGTATCACTCATATCAAATTTTATTAATGTTTATATTCAGTATATTTTTTCTCTCCCGCTTCAATCCGCAAATTCAGATAATTTTGTTCAGGCGGTAACGGACACGTGGCGAATTCAGAAAAAACACAAGGCGGATTGTAAGATTTATTAAAATCAAGAACAACTATATTTTCCGAATCGGGTAAGCTAGTATAAAGGTAACGCCCCATACCGTATGTTTCCTTTCCGCTTGTCAGATCATTAAAAATTATAAACAAGTTGTTTCCATCTTTCAACGCATCTAGCTCATGGATTTTACCATCAACCTCAAATGAAATCGCCCCCGTACAAGTATCGTTATTAACCTGATTGAGTATATTAACTATCGGTATGATTTTGGGCGGTATGTAGGGGATAAAATCTGCCTCGAATCTCCAATCGGGATTAATTTCAAAATATTCTAATCCTTTAAAATTCAGAAATGAAGGATTTTTATTGTCCTTCAATCTAACGCCAACCTGTTCGCCCCTTTTAATAATATAAAATGTAAATGATTCATGTTTCATAATTGTTGGATTTGCTTTCCCGTCTCCATCTGACAGAAGCTGAATTTCGGTTACAAGAGAATCATTCACAGTTATTTTTACATCCTTTGCAGCTTTGAGATGCATATTCCCATTATCAAGATAAATAGAGCCAATATAGTTTAGAGTTCTGCCTTGCGGGAAAATAACTTTATTTGAAGAATCAGCTCCCATTTTATTTTCGCCTTCGGTAAGCCAAAACAGTCCTGTGAGAGTCAGCCAACTATCCGGTAGCTTAAGCCGATCATTACGTTTTTTCTGCCACTCTTGAATTTCAGAACGATATTCAAGAACATTGAAATTCTTAGTTTTACTGCAATTAAAAATTGTGAACGACAGTATTGATATTAATATAAAAAAGGATATGTATTTCATATGACAATTTATTTAATGGAAATATACAAAATTCTTAGATAAAATTTAAGGTGGGAGTGATTTTTATTAAGGAATCACAATTTGGAATATTAAGAATAAAAAAAGCCGAAACACAAGTTTCGATCTCCATGTCGGGGCGGCCCCAAAGGGGCAAGCGGGATTTTGCGCCGGAGGCGCATCAGCCTTCGGCTGAGGACCTACAACCTCTTTTAATTTTGTCGGGGCTGCCCCCCGAAGGGACAAGCGGGATTTTGCGCCGGAGGCGCATCAACCTTCGGCTGAGAACCTACGACCTCTTTTCATTTTGTCGGGGCGGCGGGATTTGAACCCGCGACCTCTTGGTCCCGAACCAAGCGCGCTAGCCGGGCTGCGCTACGCCCCGTTTTCTAAATTTCGTAGTACGAATTTCGAAATACGAATATTGATAATTCAATCAGATTTAAAAATTTTCATTTGAAAGATACTAAAGATAAACAGAAAAATCAATTATTTTTAAAATGTTTTATTATGTCTGTGGATAGCTTGGAAAAATCTGTATCATTATCAATCATGAACCATTTTATTCTTTCGTCCCTTCTGAACCAAGTCAACTGTCTCTTTGCGTATCTACGGCTGTTTCGTTTGATAAGTTCAACCATCGCGGCATAATCAATTTCTCCATTCAGATGCATAAACACTTCCTGATATCCAACCGTTTGCAGCGAATTGATCTCAGATGTATATCCTATATTTTTTAATTCTTTTACCTCCTCGATCAAGCCGTTGCTAACCATTTCGTCGACTCGCCTATTAATCCGCTCGTACAATATTTCCCTTTCCCAATCCAGTCCGATGATGATTTTTCTGAAACTGATTTCGATTTTTTCATTTTGTAATTTCGATATTGGAATTCCGGTAATAGCATATACTTCAATCGCACGAATTATTCTTCTTACATTACTTGGCAGCATTTTAGAAGCAGCATCAGGATCAAATTTCCTTAATTCATCTAAAAGTTTTTCGGAACCTTCAGAGTGTAATCTTTCGTACAATCCTTTCCTGACATGATCATCCGCAGAAGGCGCATCAAAAAATCCATCGATCAACGAATTCACATATAAACCCGAGCCGCCTACAACAATTGGTTGTTTTCCTTTTTTAAAAATCTGATCGATTCTCTCCCTTCCCTGTTTTCCGAATTCCCCTGCATTAAAAATTTCATCGGGTAAATATTCATCGATGAAATGATGCTTGCACGAATTCAGGACTCCGCGAGTCGGCTTAGCCGTACCAATGTCTAAATATTTATATATCTGTCGCGAATCTGCTGATATAATTTCGCCATCCAATTCCTTGGAAATGATTACGCTAAGTTCAGTTTTACCCGATGCGGTGGGACCAACTATTACAAGAACTTTTTTATTTTTTTCCATCAGGCTCCGTTAGTATCACCGCTAGTTACTTCTGCCAACCCATTTTCCCGATCAAAGGTACAAATTTAAATCCTAAAATGTCTTTTCTTTGATAACTGTCTCCCTCCCTTGTTACCACATGGAGGTCTTGAAAATCTATGTTGCCTATCGGAATAACGAGCTTACCGCCGTTGACCAGTTGTGCCAGCAATGGTTCGGGAATTTCCGGCGCCGATGCTGTAACTATAATGCCGTCATAAGGAGCAAACTCTCCCCAACCGATTGTACCGTCGCCGCATTTTGAGACAATAGGATATTTAAGTTTATCGAATACTTTCCTTGCTTCGTTCAACAATTCCATATGTCTTTCGATAGTAAAAACTCTCGCTCCCATCTCTGCTAAAACCGCTGCCTGATAACCTGAACCAGTTCCTATTTCCAATACCTTAGCCCCTTTTTTGATTTCTAGAGCTTCAGTCATTACTGCGACGGTATAAGGCTGTGATATGGTCTGTGATAATCCTATCGGTAATGCTGAATCTTCATAAGCTCTTCCTACAAATAAATCTCCCACAAATAAGTGTCGGGGGATTTTTTCCATAGCTCGTAATAATGATTCATCATTTACATTACGCCGGCGGATTAAATCCACCATTTCCTTACGTTCGCTTTTATATCTTCCATTGCTAACAAAATCAGCCATTGGTTCTCAAACTACTCCAAATATTTTTCCAGGTTTTTTCTGTATATTTTATTAATCTGTTTCTTAATTCCTGCTGTAATTCATGCGCCGATAGTCCGGAAACTAAAACACCATTTTCCGCTATCGATAATGTTCCCCTTTCTTCGGAAACGATTACTACAATTACATCAGCTTGTTCTGAAATCCCCAAGCCGGCACGATGTCGCATTCCCAGAATTAATTCTCCGATTCTTGTCACGTGAGAAAGCGGTAACGTACAGCGGGCAGCTTCAATAATACGATCTTTAATTATTACGGCACCATCGTGTAATGGTGATTTAGGATTGAAAATGGATATCAGTAATGCCTTGCTCACGAGCGCCTGAAGAGAAATTCCGGTTTCTACTAAACTTCTAATCCCTGTAGCCCTCGAAATAACAATCAAAGCGCCATGACGCTTTCGAGATAAATCAGCTGCAGCCGCGGCAATCTCGTCGATAGATTCCGTAACATCAATCCGTATAAATCGCCGGATTACACGATTTTTACCGATGATTACCAGAAGTCTTCTTAACTCAGGTTGAAATAATATTATAAAAGCTATTACCCAAATATCCGTTAAAGTTCTCAGCAACCAACTCATAGCTTTCAGATTGATAGCTTGAGCGAAAAAAGAAAATGCTATTATCACAAGAAGTCCGACAAAAATCTGTGCGGCGATTGTTCCCCGCATAATAGTATACAACTTGTAAAATATAATCGATACGATTGCAATATCCAGAACATCGACTAAAGTTACAGTAATAAATCCGATTTTAAATAATTCCAATTTTTATTCCTATTTTAATGCATCTACAATTTTTGCAACTCGTTTCATTTCTTTAACATCGTGCACTCTTACAACATTTGCGCCCTTCATAATTGAAACAGCTATGGCAGCCGCAGTCCCCTCAAGCCTCTCATCCACCGGCAAATTAAGAATATTTCCGATAAAAGATTTCCGTGAAGGTCCGATTAGTACGGGATATTTCAGGTCCTTAAATTCATTTAATCTTTTTAAAATTTCGATGTTATGTTTTACATTTTTTCCGAAACCAATACCCGGGTCTACAAATATTTTCTTGACTCCATAACGTTCAGCCTTATCAATGCTTTCCTGTAGAGAATGTTTTATTTCGTCGATCAGATTCTCATATTCCGGATTATTTTGCATCGTTTTCGGATTGCCCTTCATATGCATTAACACGATCGCAGCATCATATTTTCCTGCAATTTCAGCTATTCGTATGTCATTTCGCAAGCTGCTGATATCATTTATGATAGTTGCTCCTGATTCCAAGGCTTTTTCTGCAACCACCGACTTTGTTGTATCGATCGAAATAGGAATTTTTGTTAAAGAATTCAACTTCCTGACTACCGGAATTACTCTTTCCAACTCAACCTCGACAGGGACTGAATCGGAACCGGGCTTTGTCGACTCCCCGCCGATATCAATAAAATCAGCCCCCTCGTCGATCATCCGCAGTGCATGATCGACAGCTTTTTCAGTGGAAAAATATTCCCCTGCATCCGAAAACGAATCGGGTGTAACATTTAAAATACCCATTATATAAGTACGCTCTGTAAAATCGTACTCATGCGAATTAAATTTAAATAAATTTTCTTTTAACACACTTTTCTCTTTTTGAATATATGAAAATTCTAACGGCAGTGCAATAAAAAAAAACGGCTCTTAATTCAAAGCCGTTTGCAATTTATTAAAACATGAAATTCCAATATTCTTCATTAGTGCAGACCTTCCAGATACCGCTCTGCATCGATAGCAGCTTGACATCCTGAACCAGCAGCAGTAATTGCCTGTCTGTAAACGGAATCTCCCACATCACCTGCTGCAAATACACCTGGAATATTTGTAGCAGTTCCTTTTCCGACAAGTTTTACATAGCCCGACTCATACAAATCAATCTGACCTTTGAAGATAGAAGTATTCGGGACATGTCCGATTGCGATAAAAAGTCCTTCAGCTTTAATTTCAGACTTCTCACCGGTTCTTACATTCTTTATGCGTAATCCGGTCATCGATTTTTTTTCTTTTTCCTCTTTTCCCAACACTTCATCAACTACACTATCCCAGATGAAAGATATTTTCGGATTAGTCATAGCTTTTTCCTGCATAATTTTAGAAGCTCTCAACTCATCTCTTCTGTGTATAACAATTACCTTTGAAGCGAATTTTGTTAAAAAGGTTGCTTCCTCTATCGCTGTATCCCCCCCCCCAACGACGGTAACTTCTAAATTCTTAAAGAAGAATCCGTCGCAAGTTGCACATGCAGAAACTCCGTAACCGAAATATTTTTTTTCAGAATCAATATTCAGTAATCTGGCAGAAGCTCCGGTGGAAATAATAACTGCATCAGCAGTGAATAATTCATCGCCCGACCATAACTTAAAAGGTTTACTCGAAAAATCTACTTTTGTAATATCTTTTGATATACAGTTTGTTCCAAACCTTTTTGCTTGTTTTTTGAATAACTCCATCATCTCGGGTCCCATTATTCCTTCCGGAAAACCGGGATAATTATCAACTTCCGTTGTGATTGTCAACTGCCCGCCCGGCTGACTTCCTTCAAACAATGTCGGATTCAGGTTTGCCCTCGATGCATAAATTGCTGCCGTGTATCCAGCCGGACCTGAGCCGATTATTATTACTTTGCTGTGATTATTCTCCATCTATTCTTCCTTGTTTTTTCTTGCGTTATCGAAATTATTTAAAAATTTTTTCAATTTTATCCTTTTAATTGGTGAACGATGAAACAGTCTATCAAATTCACTCATTTCATTCACATTGTTATCTATTAGATTCAGATTTTCCAATTTGGATTCAAATTCTTTAATTTTGGTAATTTTTGAGAATTTTTTATTCCATGGACAAACGTCCTGGCATTCATCGCAACCATATATCCACTCTCGGGTTTTATTTCCAATTATCGGATCAATGACATTTTTCTGTTCGATAGTTATGTAAGAAATACAAAGTCTTGAATCGAGTATATGCGGTGAAATTAATGCACCCGTCGGACAGGCTTCAATACATTTATTACACGTACCGCAGTAATTTTGATAAGGATCATCATATTCAAGTTCAACATTCAATAAGATGACACCAAGAAATAGCCATGATCCATATTCACGGTTCATTATCAGAGAATTTTTACCCACCCAACCAATACCAGCACGATTGGCAAACGCTTTTTCCATAATTGCTCCCGAGTCGACAAAATATTTCCCATGAGTATCAGGAATAATTTGCTTTGTGTATTCCAATAATTCTTTAAGCTTGCCTCCGATTACGTTGTGGTAATCATCTCCCCAAGCATAACGCGAAATTTTACCCAACAGATGTTTGTTTGAATCGGAATTTCTCTGAAAATAATTTCCAGCCGCGATTAGGACAGATTTAGCATCAGGCATTATTTTAAAAGGATTTATTCGTTTTTCATAATTTTTTCGCAGCCACACCATATCTGCATGGAATCCATTCCCTAACCATTTTTTTAAATTTACCCCCTCTTCCTTTAGTTCTTCTGCCTTTGCAATTCCGATTTTTGTAAAACCTAAATCTATTCCCTTTTTCTTAATAGATTTTGTAATCAAAGACATCACTTAATCTAAACTTATCTTTTCGCTGAAAGAAAAACCCTTCTCGCCGGAGATGACGGTGCCAGCTTCGATTCCGGGATCGTGTTCAAAAAATAATATCCACTTTTCTTCATAAGCAGGTCCTAATATATTTTTTTTCTCTTCAAGAGTAACAAGAGGCCTGAGGTCGTAACCCATAATATATGGCAGCGGAATATGTGACGATGTCGGTATCAGATCACCACTGTATAAAAATGTTTTCTTTCCGTCAGAAATTTTTGGCAACTGTTGAGAATTGGTGTGACCATTTACAATAACGAGTTCAATATTTGGAAATATTTCAAATTCTCCGTCTACAATCTCCAGAACACCGTGTTCTTTCAAAGGCAAAAAATCCTCAGCGATGAAACTTGCTTTATCCCTGTCGGTTGGGTTCAGCGCCAAATTCCAATGATCTTTCTGGACGTAATATTTCGCATTAGAAAAAGTCGGTTTTATAATTCCATTATCATTAAAAGTCGAACCACCTGCATGGTCAAAATGAAGGTGAGTTAAAATGACATCAGTAATTTCTTCAGGCTTTATATCGAGATCATTTAAAGAGGACTTAATATTAAAATGTCCGAAATCAATTTTATAGATTTCATTTATTTTTTTTGGAAACTTCTGAGTATTTCCGGTGTCAACTAATATTTTCCGGTCCGGTCCGATTATCAACAAACTTCTGGTAACCATTTGGATACGATTCATTTCGTCGGGGGGATTTGTTTTCCGCCAAAACGTTTGAGGAACAACACCGAACATTGCTCCACCGTCGAGTGCAAATTGACTTGTTACTATTGGATAGAGTTTGTATTGACCTATTTGCATATAAATTCTCACATATATAAAACAAAGGTCGGTTATTTTTAGTGACTAAAAATAATGCCGACCTGACTAAATAAAATATTAATTAATTAAGCGCCTTTAAATCGGGACGGTGCCTCAGCAAGTGGCGGAAATTCTTTATCGGGGTGAATTGTTTTGGCTTTTGCGTACAATTGTTCTTCGGTTTCAGGATGGTTCGGATCAGGAACACAGCAATCAACCGGACAAACTGCAGCACATTGTTCCTTATCAAAATGTCCAACACATTCTGTGCATTTTTCGGGAACTATATAATAAAAGTCGTTCGATAAAGCATCAACCATTTGTCCGTTTAATTCGTATTGTACACCGCCTGCGTAGATAGCAGTGTTGGGGCATTCCGGCTCACAAGCACCACAATTGATGCACTCTTCAGTTATGAATGTTGCCATATTAAGTATCTCCTTTAGATTAAGTTATTTTGAGTGAATTTTCGGTAATTACTGTATAATTTTATAATTCAATAAAATTATAAGAAAAAGTTGTGTAAATATCAATGTTTTTTTGAAAAAATTAGACAACGAAATATTTTGCACCAGGATGATGAACTATTATCGCAGAAGTAGATTGCTCCGGAACCATTTGAAATTCCTCAGTTAATTCGATTTCTATTCTCTCCGGATGGAGAAGCTCAAAAATTTTTACCTGATCTTCTAAATCTGGGCATGCCGAATATCCAAAACTATATCTTGAACCTTGATATCCCTGCTTAAATAGTTTTTTTATGTCAGGAGCATCTTTATAATAAATATTTAAATCTTTTCTAATTTTGGAATGCCACATTTCAGCCAATGCCTCTGTACTTTCAACGCTTAAGCCGTGATATAGCAAATATTTTTGATATTGGTCAGAATCCAATAAAGATTTTAGGTATTCTGTTGCCTTTTTTCCAACGGTTACGATCATGACTGCTAAAACATCAAATTTGTTTGAATTCTTAGCTACAAAATAATCTGATATGCAGAGATTGCGGTCTGAGGATTGACGAGGAAATGTAAACTGTATCCATTTCGATAGTTTCGCATTTTTGTTTGCAGTGACTTGGTTTAAGTCGTTATTTTTAAAAGACCAAACATCGTGTATCTCATTCAGGTTTTCAGGCTTATAAACGATTAAATTATTCCCTTCAGATTGGCAAGGAAAATATCCATAAATAACTTTCGGTTCAAGTAATTTTTCATTTTTAATTTCCGACTTTAAGTGTTCAAAAACAGGATAGATTTCACTTTCGATGTATTTTTTATAATCCTCATTGCTCTTGTCGCCTTTATAAATCTGCCATTGACCTTTTATCAGTGCTGTTTCATTGATAAACTCAAAAACATCATCCAATTTAATATTTTCAACTACTTTTGAGCCCCAAAAAGGCGGTTCAGGTATTTTGATATCGTCTTTGTGTATATTATCTGACTCAATTTTCTCTGTTATTATTTTATCTTTTTTCTTTGTTCGCTTTAAATTCCCTTTTGTAGTTTTTTTAATTTCACTCAGATTTTCCATAAACTTTAAACCGTCAAAAACATCACATGCATAAGATACCGGGCCGTTATAGACAGAAGATAGATCTTCTTCAACAAATCTTCGTGTTAAAGCTGCTCCGCCTAATACCACCGGAATGGTAATATTTCTTTCACTCATTATTTCAAGGTTTTCTTTCATAATGGCGGTTGATTTTACTAACAGTCCGCTCATTCCTATAGCATCAGCAGTATTATCGATCGCGGATTGAATAATAGTTTCAACGGGGACTCTAATTCCAAGATTTATAACACGATAGCCATTATTACTTAAAATTATGTCAACAAGATTTTTACCGATGTCGTGAACATCACCTCTGACAGTTGCCAGCACTAATATGCCTTTCTTGTCAATCGAAGTTTTTTCCATAAACTGTTCCAGGAATGTAACGGCAGATTTCATTACTTCAGCAGACCTGAGGACAAACGGAAGCTGCATTTTTCCCGCTCCAAACAGTTCGCCGACAGTTTTCATTCCCTCTAATAACATATTGTTAATGATATCTATGGGTTTATGCTGCTGTATAGCTGTTTTCAGATTCCCTTCTAAATATTTTTTATTCCCCTCGATAATGCAATATTTTAACATATCTTCAACTGATTTTAATTCAGTAATTAATTCTTCTTCCTCCTGTCGGTCAATTTTTGCGAAATATTCAATAAATTCCTTTAAAGGATCGTTTCCTTTTGATTTATCATTAAATATTAATTTTCGACAAATATCAAATTCTTCTTTTTTAATTTTATATAAGGGCAAAATCTTGGAAGCATGAACAATTGCCATATCAAGTCCATTTTCGATAGCATAATGAAGAAAAATACTGTTTAATACGATTCTTGATTCCGGTATTAATCCAAATGAAACATTACTAATCCCCAAACTGGTCTTAACATTAGGGAATTTCGCCTTAACAAGCTTTATTGCATTAAGTGTCTCCACGCCTGAATTACGGAATTCGTCATCACCGGAACCAAGCGTAAAAGTCAACGTATCAAATATTAAGTTATCCTCAGAAATACCATATTTTTCAACTACTAAGGAGTGTATACGTGAGGCGATTTCTAATTTTCGTTCTGCTGATTTTGCCATACCATTTTCATCTATCGTTAAAGCGATTAGAGCGCATCCAAATTTTTTACATAAATTCGCCCCGATAGATAATCTTTCTTCTCCATCCTCCAGATTGACTGAATTAATAATTGCCTTTCCTCCATATCTCTGTAACGCCGATTCAATGGCATTCAAATCAGTCGAATCAATCATTAACGGAGCAGTGATTTGAGTATTGAATCGATTGACAATTTCGTCCATATCCTCAATTTCATTTCTACCCGTATATGCGACGCTTAAATCTAAGATATGTGCTCCCTCCTTAATTTGGGTTTCCCCTACTGCCACCATCCCGTCGAAATCATTCTTCAGCAATAGATCTTTGAATAATTTACTTCCGTTTGCATTTGTTCTTTCCCCTATTAAAATAGGGGCAGGTTCGATATGAAGCGGAACCGACTGATATAAACTCGAAACACTCGGAATAAAATTAGATACTCGGCTAACAGGTGATCGCGAGCCAACCTCATCAACAAGTCGTTTTATATGGTCTGTTGTAGTTCCACAACAACCCCCGATAATATTTACACCTAATTCTTCCACGAAATGGGATAAATGTTTAGCACAATCCTTCGGTGAGAGGTGGTAATGCGCAATACCACCAATATTTTCGGGCATACCGGCGTTCGGCATACAAAAGATTGGAAATGGACTGGCAGATTTCAAATACCTGAGATGGTCGGACATTTCAGCAGGTCCTGTGGCACAATTTAAACCTAATGCATCAATTTCAAAAGATTGCAGAGTTGTTAATGCAGCAGAAATTTCCGTTCCTAGCAGCATTGTCCCGTTTTTTTCTATTGTTAATGAAACCACAACCGGTAATTTCTTTTTCGTATGTTTAAAATATTCGATTATTCCTGCTAATGCGGCTTTGGTTTGTAAAATATCCTGACAAGTTTCAATAACGATTATATCGGCTCCTCCATCTGTCAGTCCTTGAGCTTGTAAATAAAAAGCTTTTTCCAGTTCGCGAAATGAAATATGTCCGAGTGAAGGAAGCTTCGTTGTAGGTCCGATTGAGCCTGCAACAAAACGCTGAAGACCGTTTGTAGAATAATCATCCGCTATTTTTTTTGCAATTTTAGCTGCTTGATAATTAATTTCGTATGATTTATCTGCTAAGCCAAATTCCGATAATACAATCGGACTTGCTCCAAAGGTATTCGTTTCAATAACATCACAACCGGCTGATAAGAAATCCGAATGAATGGATTCAATCACAGAAGATTTTGAGATAACCAAATATTCATTGCATCCATTATATCTTTCCCCTCCGAAATCATCCGGATTAAGGTTACGAGCTTGGATATTCGTCCCCATAGCGCCGTCAAAGACAATTATTTTTTCTTTTAATATTTCAACAAATTTTTTCATGTCTAAAATAACATATATCGATTTAGTATAAAGTCTTTATTTTTTTTGTTATTTGATAAAATTCGCTTACTATATTCTCAACAATATCTTTCGCTGAAAGAATTTCTTTAATCATACCGGCGCATTGTCCGGCTTCGATCTCCCCCTCAATCAGGTCTCCATCAAAAATTGCCGCTTTTTCACGCCCTTTTCCGAGAAGATCTGTTAATTGCTCTTTCGTTGCTCCTTTTTTTTCAGCGTCAATGACTCTCATCGCGAAATCATTTTTAATTAGTCGAACAGGTGTTATTTTTTTCATCAACAAAATAGTACTTGTGTCATCAGCATTAATTACAGAGCGTTTATAATTTTCACTGGCGGACGATTCATGTGATACGGCAAAACGTGTCCCGATTTGAACTGCTTCAGCCCCTAACATAAAAGCTGCTGCCATTCCTCTTCCGTCAGCAATACCACCAGCGGCTATCACGGGAATTTTTACGGCATCGACAACCTGAGGAACAAGGACAAATGTTGTAATTTCATCCAAACCGTTGTGACCTCCGGCTTCAAATCCTTCGGCAACTACGGCATCGCAACCTGCACTTTCAGCTTTCAACGCATATTTAACAGATGGAACGACATGAACGACCAGACAACCGGCTTGTTTCAATTTACCTATAAACTTTCCCGGATGTCCTGCTGAAGTGAATATTATTTTAATCTTTTCATCAATTGCAACATTTATAAGATCCTCAGCATCTCCCCTGAGTAACGGAATATTGACTCCAAAGGGTTTTGAAGTAGATGCCTTTACTTTATTAATATGTTCGCGGAGTAAATCAGGCTTCATAGAACCGGCGCCGATCAACCCTAAACCACCCGCTTCCGAAACTGCGGAAGCCAGCTTCCATCCCGATACCCATACCATACCGGCTTGAATAATCGGATACTGTATTTTAAATAAGTTTGTAATACGAGTTTCGATTGGAGAGAAAGGATTTTCGTTCAATTATTACCTCCCTGGTATCAATTCAGAAACGGGCGCCGATACAAAAGAAATCGAATAGAAAGCAAACCCATTAGAATAAGAGTATATTTTTAAAATATGTTCACCGAACTCCCGGTTGTCTACGACGTTATATAAATTTGCTTCATTAATCACAACGTAACTTCTCCCTTCTTCATCGATACGAATATCTTTTCCGGCATTTTCGTGTGTCAGAAAATTATCATCCTGCATAACAAAGACCTGAAATTTTTTTTCCCCTTCAGGTTTTATTACAACATTAACTTCCTTAGCCTGATATCTGAGTTTTATGTTCCCTTCTTGGATTTCTTCGTTTTCCATTTTAATAAAATGCTGATTAATCAACCAATTACCACTAAGATAAACGCGTCCTTCAAGATAATATCCCGGATCGGTATAATTAAAAACAGATTGTGGAAAATATCCCTCAGTATTTCCGATTGTACCACGCCTGAATCCCACCTGAATTTCGGGCGTTGCGCGGTGAATATGAACTCCGGATTTATCAATTTCGCGGATTGGTTCCATAAGTAAAGGTAATTCACCCCGCCCAATATCTGCGAGCATTGTTTGTATTGAGTTTTCAAATGCTTGGAAGGAACCTCCACCCTCATGTATAATTCTGATAAATCCTGCTTTGTCGATTAAAATTTTTGATGGGTGAATTCTGAGCTTGAAGTTGCTCCATATACGATGTTCATTATCCATTACGACTGGATATGCTATCGAGTTTTTCTGAATCGATTTTTGAACAAAAGCAGGATCAGCTGAAAATGGAAATTTAGGTGAGTGAACGCCTATAACAACGAATCCGTATTTTTCATACCGCTTATGCCACTCCTTTACGTATGAAAGTCCATGGAGTGAATTATAATCTGTGCTGTCCCAAAAATCGAGTAAAATTATATGACCACCCAAAGCGGTGATTGGAATCGGTTCGGAATTAAACCAATAATCGCCGTAAATTTCAGGCACACGATATTTTTGCTCTAACATATCCATTACAATTAAAATATAGAAAAATCGTTATGATTATGCAATGGGAGGATTGCGACTGCAAGTAACTTACTTCAGATTCAATTTCTCAAGCTTAGGTTTTATTACATATTCGCAATATGGCGCACTGGGATTGTTATTAAAGTAATCCTGATGATAGTTTTCTGCTTTGTAATATTTTTTGAGAGGTTGTATTTCAGAAACTATCGGTGATTCGAAATATTTTGCCGCCTCTTTTTTACTTTTTTCAGCTGCCAGTTTTTGCTTTTCGTTATGATAAAAAATTACCGATCTGTACTGAGTGCCTATATCTGCTCCCTGACGGTTTAGAGTCGTCGGATCATGAGATTTCCAAAATACTCCAAGTATTTGCTCATAAGACACTTTTTCCGAATCGAATGTCAACTGAGCGACTTCAGCGTGCCCCGAATTTCCTGAACTGACCTCTTTATATGTCGGATTTATGATCGTTCCTCCTGTGTAACCCACCTCGACATTCGTCACACCATCGATCCTCTCAAATACCGCTTCGACACACCAAAAGCAGCCTGCACCGAGTGTCGTTTTTTCAGGTTTTTTATCCATAGAATAAATATTATTTGAAATATGAAAGATTGAAATGATTGTAATGATTGTAAATATTTTAATGATTAAATGCTTCATTACCATTTTTGAATTTAATTTATAAACCGAATGATGTATAAAATCGTTCCGATGATTAAATAATAGGAGAAATGGAATATTGGAGTTATGAACATGGAATGATTGATGATTGATCCTGGATAATTGAATTTTCCACTCAATTTTGTTATTTTTGATCACATAATTATAAAATAAAAGGATGCTTTACAATGCTTAAGAATAAAATCATATTAATATTTTCAATTATTTCAATAATTACAATCATTTCAATATCAGTAATATCTTGTTCAAAAAAGGAAACAAAAATGGAAGAAAAGAGACAATACAAATTGGAACGGGTCGGTCCTGCACAGGTTGTACAGCTTTATGCAGATGGTTTTGATAAACTTACGACAAATGAGAAAATTTTTGCATACTATCTGAATTTAGCCGGATTGGCAGGCCGCGATATTGCCATCGACCAGCACCATCCGGATGCGCTTGAAGTCCGTGAATTATTTGAACAAATATTCTTATTTCAAAACGGCATCGATGAAAATGTTATAAACAAAATCACACAATACTTAAAACTGTTCTGGATTAACAATGGATTTTATGATAATCTGACTTCAAAAAAGTTCGTACTTGAGATTACATTTGAAGAATTAAAAACAGCTTGCGAAATCGCCAAGAAAAACGGTGCGGCAGTATCAACCGCTGATGAACCGCTCGATAAAAAATTAGCACGTCTCAAAGAAATAATTATAAATCCGGATTTTGAACCGATGCAGACAAACAAAACTCCCGGTCACGATTGGATAAAAGGAAGCGCAGTAAATTTTTATGAAAAAGGAATCACTTATTCTGAAGTTGAAAAATGGGCAAGAGCCGGCAACGAAAAAAATTCTCTCAATTCAAAAGTAGTTAATGAAAACGGAAAGCTTGTTGAAAAAGTTTGGCGCGCCGGAACCGACGGTATTGCTCCTGGTATGTATGCGAAAGATTTGAAGGCTGTCATAAAATATTTAGAAATGGCAATCCCATATGCATCGGGAGAACATCAGAAACAAACTGTTGAACTCCTTATCAAATATCTGAAGACCGGAGATTTGAATGATTTTAGAGATTATAACATACATTGGGTAAAAGATTCATCGAATGTCGATTTTATACTTGGTTTCATCGAAGTGTATCTTGATCCCCGCGGACAAAAAGCCGAGTGGGAAACATCAATTTTCTTTAACGATCCTGAACAAACCAAACTGATGCAGAACCTTGCAAAGTATGCGCAATATTTTGAAGAGAATGCTCCCTGGCAGGATACTTATAAGAAAAAAATTGAAAAGTCTCCTATAGCAAATGTCATTAATGTCGTCGGCTCCGGCGGCGGCACCGGACCCGTCAGTCCCATCGGAATTAATTTACCAAACGAGCAGGCGATACGTGAAGAACACGGAAGTAAAAGTGTACTGTTGAATAATATTGTTGATGCCTATGATAAATCATCAGGACTGGAAATGACAAAAGAATTTGCCTGGGATGAAAAAGAAGTGGAATTGCAGGAAAAATATGGATCTTTAGCGAGTAATTTACACACAGCATATCACGAGGTAATCGGACACGGATCGGGAAAGGTGAGTGATAAACTGATGGGAAAAGATCCGGCAGATTTTCTCCCCGGATATTACAACACACTTGAAGAAACCCGGGCTGATTTAGTCTCACTTTGGTATGCTTTTGATCCGAAAATTATTGATATCGGTTTTGCAAAAGATATGGATGAAGTCAGAAAGATCGGAGAAACAATGTATCAGCAATCAATCCGTGTCGCGATTGCACAACTACGACGGATTGGCAAGAGCGATCAGCTTGAGCAGGACCACATGAAAAACAGGCAGCTCATTGCTCATTATATCATGAAAAATTCCGATGCAATTATTACAGAAATAAAAGATCGAAAAACTTATTACCGCATCGTAAATTATGAATCGATGAAAAAAACTGTCGGAGAGCTTCTTGCAGAAGTAATGCGAATAAAAGCTGAAGGCGACTATGAAGCAGCCAAAAAACTGATCGATACTTATGCATTAAAAGTCGATATTGAACTCAGGGACGAAGTTCAGGAACGCGCTGCCAAACTCGATCTCCCATCATACACAGGTTTTGTAATGCCTAAACTTGAACCGGTAATGGATCCCGAAGCAAAAATTATTGATGTGAAAGTAAGTTATCCTCTCGATTTAACAAAGCAAATGTTGGAATATTCATCTTTTACAAAAAATGAGAAACAAATAAAGTAATAATTTTTCCCGGTTGGCTGAGACGTATTTATTAAATGCGTCTCAGCTCATTTGATAATTTCATCTCACTTTTCCTCTCGCCAGTGATGCGAATATACCTAAAAAACAGAGAACTGAAAATATTACGAAAGCAATTTTCATACTCGCCACAAACTGAGGAATTGAAGATGGAGTTATTTTTGCACTTCCCATATAAATAGCGAATAACAACATTGCCACACCCATACTTAACATCTGTCCGGTTAATCGCATAGTCCCGATAGTCGCTGACGCAACTCCGTAAAACCTTCTGTCCACAGAACTCATAACGGCATTTGTATTGGGTGAAGAGAACAACGCAAAACCTAAACCTAACAAAATCAAATTTAGAACAATAACAAAAATAGTTGATCTGCCTATGAAATAGGCAAATCCTGCAAGTCCTATCGTTATCAAAAACATCCCTATTGAAGCGACAATTTGCGGTTCAATTTTATCCGATAAGCGGCCTGCAAAAGGCGAAAACATTGCCATTACTATCGGCTGTGAAACTAATACCATTCCTGCGGTTTGCGGACTTAAAGCTTTAACATACTGAAGATACAAACTTAATAAAAATGTAATAGCAAATGTCGCACTGTAATTAATTAAAGCCGCCAAATTTGAAAATGCAAAAACATTATTGTAACGAAAAAGTTTTATATCTAAAATCGGATTTTTTGTCTTCGTCTCCCAAAATATGAAGGACAAAAGAATCACAACCCCTGTGATAATAGTAAATATTCCTGTTTCTGACGGAAGTTTTGAAAATCCAAACATCAGAAATGTTAGTGATACACTGTATAATATTGATCCGGTGGCATCAAATTTTTCACCCTTAGCTTCAGCCCATTCACTTTTCAGTTTCCGGAATACTGAAAAGATGATTATTATTCCTAAAAATACATTTGCCAGAAAAACACTTCGCCATCCCAATTGTTCTGTAAGAAATCCGCCTATAAACGGACCCATCGATAAACCTAAATACACCGCTGCAACATTAATACCAATGGCTTTTCCTCTTTCATTTGCGGGAAAAACCGAAATAAGGATTGCAATTCCCGTTCCGAACATCATCGCACCGCCGATCCCCTGTATAAAACGAAAAGCGATCATCCACTCACCCGATGGTGAAAAGACAAGTAAAAGTGAAAATAGTGTATAGAGCAATATTCCGTAAGTAAATATTTTTTTCCTTCCGTGAATATCGGCAATTTTCCCGAACGGTATGAGAAAAATTGCAGCTGCAAGAAGGTACGCCGTTGCTATCCAACTAAGCGAGATCGCGTCCATTGCCAGTTCACTTCCTATCGAAGGAAGAGCTACATTAACTGCAGCCGCCATAAACGGTGTAAGAAAAGCCGCAAGCGTGGCAACAAAAAGTGCTGCTTTTTTTTCCTGCTCTTCGGGTAAAATAGTCTTGTTCTGAAAATTATCTATTAATTGCATACGTGGATTATCTTCTGCATTTTTTATGTTTCAAATCCGTTTTCTTTTTGTTGCGAAACGAGAATTGAAGTTATTTCATACCATTTACCGGAATAATTAACAATATCGACTGATTGTACTACTTCTAGCAGCGGATAGACTTTACTCTCGGATAGTGTACATCCTGAAAAAATCCCCAAACCAATAATTAATATTATTGATTTCATATTTTCCTCTTTTTTTATAACAACATATTAATAATGTCATAAAATTTACAGTAAAAACAAAACCACCAAACCTTTCAAGAAAAGATTTAGTGGTTTCATATGAGATTGTTAGCGATTTGATACTATTTAATTAAGATTAATTTTTTCGTCTGCACAAATGGTCCTGCTATTAACCTGTAAAAATAAACGCCATTGTTCAATGAAGATGCATTCCAATTCACAGTATATTTTCCGGCAGGTTGATATTGTGATAATAGTGTAGCAACTTCTTCTCCTAACACATTAAATATTTTTAATGTAATATAGCTGTTAACGGGTAAATGATAATTGATAACAGTTTCGGGATTAAAAGGATTAGGATAATTCTGAAACAAACTATACTCATCGGGGATTCCTAATTCTTCTTTAGCAGATGTTTGGTTGGAAGTCGTAAAAGTCCATTTTTCCGACCAAGCGGAAGTACCTCCCGAATTTTTTGCTCTTACCCGCCAAAAATATCTTGTTTTCCCATTTAAATTACCTAATTGGTACCATATGTTTGTAAGTGTTGAGTCACTAAATTGAATTGTACTAAAAATTGAATCAGTTGATACTTGTATGTGATATGTCGCAGCACCTGCAGTTTCACTCCAAATTAAAGGTAAAGATGTCGGCTGATTTGTTAAACCATTTTCGGGTAAGGATAGTACAGGTGCAGAGAGTGTATTACCAACACTCAAACTTGCCGATTTCAAAACAATGTGATTCGACGGATCAAACTGAAGTGTTAACGGTTGTCGGTTAAAACGAAATCCAAAAGATTGATTATTTACATCATTCATAACTCTAATAAGGGTGTCAGGTCCGCTTGCGAATGTGATCTTGATTTCCAGAGGCATCTTAAAGAACGGGGGATTCGATTGAGTCTGGCGGGCTCTGAATCCTACCATCCATTCCCCTCCTCCCAACGATGTAAAATTATAGGTATTCTGGTATGCCGGGTGGTTTGGCTGATAAATCCACTGATTAGAGAACCAGCTTATATCCTGTCCGATATAATTACTGAATCTGCTGATAAAATCTTCTGTCACCGCACTCTTGTGCATGAAAAATACCGAATCTGTCGCATACTTTTTTATCCCGTGAAAAAAGAGCGAGTCACCCAATGTATATCTCAGCATGTGCAGCACACAGGCGCCTTTGTTATAAGTAATAGCAGTATTAAATAATGTGGAAGTTGGTGGAGTCGTCACTGCCCAGGAAGGATTGTAGATTGGCCACCCTGGATTTGAACCAAGATACTGCGTTGCCGCGCTGTTAATTTTATTTTTGTATGAGGTATAACCTCCGCTGTATTCTAACCAGAGTGCTTCCCCGTATGTGGCGAATCCTTCATTCAACCATAAATCTGCCCATGTTCCGGGTGAAATCATATCTCCAAACCACTGATGGGCGTGCTCATGTGCAATTAAAGTTTCGCTATTCCAGCAATTTGAACATAAACTCGTCAATGTCTGATTTTCCATTCCACCCCAAGTAAATTGTGAAGTACCGATGGTGGCGAAACCGTTTTTTTCAAAAGGATACTCTCCGAACAGATTTGAGAAATGATCAGTCATCGGTAAAATCTTTGTTTTTATATTATTTAGATTCGTAGTATTTTCACCACTATTCCAATAAAATCTAATCGGTATCTTTTCATTAGGATTACTAAGCTTTGTCCAATGAACAATATCCAAATTGTAATTTACCCTGCCGGTCATAACCATCAAATATGTTGAGATCGGGTCTCGGCTAATCCAATTATAGTAAATTGTGTCAGCGACTCGTATCGAATCGGCAAGTCTGCCGTTTGAACCCAATTTAACGGTTGCAGGTACTTTTGCGGTCAAATCCAATGTTGCTTTATCGGATGGCTTATCCCAACAAGGAAACCATTTTCTTGCACCTTCAGGTTGGCAGTCAGTAAAAACAATTCCGTTCGTAGCATAAAAAGCATTATCAGTTACATTATTATGCTTGTAATAAATAAGCACATCAGTCACTTCGCCGGAAAGATAAGTTCTATTAAGATTAATTGTCAAAATATTTGATGCATGTGTGAATGAGATTCCGGCAATCTTTACTGAATCAACTACCAGAGAAGTATTAACGGCATTCAAGGTAATCGAATTCAATGCAGAATCAACCCTGAATGTCACCTTCACACTTCCGCTAAATGATTTAGGAAAAGGAGATAAAAAACAATTATACAGATCGAGATTCAATTTATAATTCAATACATCGAATGAATGTTTAGGACTTTCTTCTGTATTGAACAAGCTACCCAGATTCGGAGAATTAATTTTCTTCTGTGAACAAAAATCAGCCCCGTCTAAATTTTCATTCTGGCTAAAAGAATAATAACTCGCCAATAAGTAAAGAAATAAAACATACTTGTACATAATATACCTTTAATTAATAAAAAAAATCATATCAAGTTAATATTATTTTAGATAATTCAAAATTGATTACAACTTTCAATTTTTGTAAATTAACATTAAATATTATAGGAGTAAATATGAAAATTGGAATCTTAACAGGCGGCGGTGACGTACCGGGCTTAAATTCGGCAATAAAAGCGGCTGTTCATCGCTCAGTGGAAATGGGACACGAAGTTATCGGTATCCGGAAAGGCTGGGCAGGATTATTATATTTTAATCCGGACGACCCAAAAACTTTTAATGGTAACTTAGTTCACCTGACGAAAACAGGAACACGGACAATAGACCGAACAGGAGGAACGATCCTGCATACATCAAGGACGAATCCGGGAAAAGTCAGATTCAAAGATATTCCGCAATTCCTTGTCAATACGGATGACAGATTTGAAAAAAATATAACATACGACTACACAGCACATATATTAAAAGTACTTGAACATTTGCAGATCGATAGCTTGATCACGATCGGCGGAGACGATACACTTAGTTACACTGTTCGACTTCACAAAGAAGGTTTTCCTGTTGTAGCAATACCAAAAACAATGGATAACGATGTTTTCGGGACTGATTATTGTATTGGATTTTCAACCGCGATAACTCGAAGTGTTGATTTCATAGATGCATTGAGAACGCCCGCCGGTTCACACGAGAGGATTGCCGTTGTCGAATTATTCGGTAGATATTCGGGTGAAACATCTCTTATCTCTGCCTACCTCGCGGGTGTTGACAGAGCTGTAATATCAGAAGTAGATTTCGATATCGACCGGTTATGCCGATTCATCGATGACGACAAAAAAAACAATCCCAGCAATTATGCTATAATGACAATTTCCGAAGGAGCCAAAATGGTAGGCGGCGATATGATCATTACCGGTGAACCCGACGCATATGGTCATAAAAAATTAGGCGGAATCGGATATATTGTTAGTCAGGAAATTCAAAAACGGACAGGCCACCTGACTATCTACCAACAACTCGCTTATCTGATGAGATCCGGCGAACCAGATGCGCTGGATAGAATGGTGAGCACAAGCTATGGTTATTTGGCTGCCGATTTGATAAATACCAAACAATTCGGTAAACTGGTTGCACTGCAAGACGGGAAATACAGCTTTGTATCAATAGAATTAATAACGCAAGGAAACAAACGTGTCGATGTGCGTGAATTATACGACGCAGAAAACTATAAACCCAGAGTAAGGCACTTTTTGAATAAACCAATGTTTTTATACTAAAAATAAATTGGTACGATAGTCTTTAGACTATCGAAAAAAATTATATCATAAAAAAAGTTGGAGAACTCTTGAAAAAAATTGTTCTCATCGAACCATCGGCTTCTGGATTTCATATATATTCCAGATATTTATTACCAAGACTCGGACTTCCGATTTTTGGTGCAATGTTAAAAAAGCGTGGTTATGATGTAACAATCTTTCATCAGGATACTACTCCGCTTGATTGGGAAACAATTTTAACTGCTGATCTTATCGGTATTTCATCTATTACAAGCACTGTTAACGAAGCTTACAAAATTATATCCAAAATAAAAATTAATAATCCCTCTATTCCTATAATTATCGGTGGACCTCATGTTACTTTTTTTCCCGAAGAAGCAATTGAACATGGTTCCGATTTTGTCGTCCGGGGTGAGGGCGATTATACATTTCCACAATTATTAAATTGGCTTGAAGAGGACAATACAGACATCCGCGCTATCGATGGCATTTCTTATAAGATCGGAAACAAAATATTCCACAATAAAGAGGGGGATATTTTTAACGACTTAGATTCACTCCCATTCCCCGATTTTACTTTAATTCGGAAGCATGAAAGACTCGCAAATATTGCGCTGCAAACATCCCGCGGTTGTCCGTTCGACTGTAAATTTTGTTCCGTTATAAAAATGTTCGGTCGCCATTGCAGATTCCATACAATAGATTATACAATTGAAGAAATTCGTTACCAAAAAAATGTAATGGGTAAAATTCCCGTATTTTTTTACGACGATAATTTTTGTATAAAACCTGACCAAACCAAGCTCCTTTTAGAAAAAATACTAAAAGAAAAATTAGACATTACATGGAGCGCTCAGGTAAGAATTGAAGTCGGTTACGATAAAGAATTACTCCAACTTATGAAAAAAACCGGATGCAAATGGTTATATATCGGCTTTGAATCTATTAACAAAGATACTATGGCTTTCTATCATAAACATCAGAATATTGCCCGCTATGGTGAAGCAATTAGAAATTTTCACAAACACAACATACGCATACACGGTATGTTTGTCCTCGGCGCAGATACGGACGACATCAACACTGCAAAACAAACGGCAGATTTTTCACTAAAACATAAATTAGATACGGTACAATTTATGATTCTCACCCCTTTACCGGGAACAGAGACATTCAATGAATTGAAAAAGGAAAACCGAATAATAAATTACGATTGGAGTCTCTACGATGCTCATCACGTAGTTTACCAGCCGAAACAAATGACCCCTTTTCAACTTCAGGTAACATCCATGCTTGAAGCCATGCCTAAGTTTTACTCGAGGTTACAATCATATAAGCGGGGATTAATCAGTATCCTTTCAATCTCCATCTTCCATCCTTCATGGAAGATAAAATTCCAAAATTTTGTTTTGACAACCTATGCCCGCCGTCTTCTGAAGAAATGGAAAAAAGCAAATGCAGAATGGCTCAATATTTTAAAAATCAGGGATAATATCTACTCACGCAAGAAATCTTAAAATTCATACAAAAATTGATTTTAACACCAAATTTGCTTTTATTTGTTAAAAATTCGTATAAATTCAGTGAAGAGCGCAGCAAAAATAACCCCCTTAATGAAACAATACCAACAGATTAAGATGAAGTATCCCGAAACCATCTTACTGTTTCGCATGGGTGATTTTTATGAAACCTTCGATGAAGATGCGAAGACTGCTTCCAAAATTTTAGGAATTACACTTACAAAAAGAGGGAACGGTTCATCAGGAGAAACCCCATTAGCCGGTTTTCCGCATCATGCACTGGATACTTATCTCCCAAAACTTCTCCGTGCAGGACAACGAGTGGCGATATGTGAACAGCTTGAAGATCCGAAATTTGCAAAAGGGATTGTCAAACGCGATGTAATAGAGGTAGTGACACCGGGGATTTCTTTTTCCGATAAAATCCTTGACGTAAAACAAAATAATTATCTTGCTTCTATTTATCTTCCTTCTCCCCTTGCAACCGGTAATGATTTAGTCGGATTCGCTTTCGTCGATGTCTCAACAGCAGAATTCGGTGTTACCGAATTCCCGCTGAAAAATCTTAAAGAGCAGATACAGGCGTTTAATCCGTCCGAAATGCTTGTACAAAAAAGAGATCTTGAAACAATACGGAATATTCTAAAGGAATATTATAGAGGTCTTTTCACGAAGTTGGATGATTGGATATTTAACAATGACTATAGTTACGAGCTTTTAATATCTCATTTTAAAACACAATCACTAAAAGGATTTGGTATTGAAAAAGCCCAATCTGAAATAGTGGCTGCGGGTGCAATTATTCATTACCTGCAAGAAACTCAAAAATCAAATCTCTCTCACATTAAAAAAATTTTCCCGTATAATACAAGTGAATTTATTTCGCTGGATCCTTCGACTAAACGCAACCTCGAAATTACAAAATCCGTCGAGGGGAAAGACACAGGAACATTATTTTGGGTTATGGATAAAACCAAAACACCGATGGGAGGAAGATTACTAAAAAAATGGATTAACAATCCTTTGAAAAAATTAGATGCAATAAAGTTGCGGCTTGAATCGGTGGACGAGCTTTACGGCAATAATGATATTCGCAATAAATGCAGGGAAGTACTTGCAACCTTCGGAGATATTGAAAGATTAATTACAAAAATTTGTACAGGAAGATCAAATCCAAGAGAAGTCGTCGCACTTAAATATAATCTTGAACAAATTGAAATTCTGAAAAATATTATACAAAGCACAATTTCAGCGTTCCTTTCTGAAATCAGGGATAACTTACTCCCGTTGAAAAATCTGACGGATGAGATATCAAAAACGATTGAGGAAAACGCACCTCTTTCACTATCGGAGGGAGGAATAATAAAAAGAGGCTGCAATGTTGAGCTTGATGACCTACGCGATATTTCACTGAACGGAAAAGACTGGATTGCAAATTTACAAACCAAAGAGCGTGAGCGAACCGGAATAAATTCACTCAAGGTGGGTTTTAACAATGTTTTCGGTTACTATATCGAAATAACTCATACTCACAAAGAAAAAATACCAAACGATTATATCCGCAAACAAACTCTCACGAATGCGGAGCGTTTTATAATACCTGAACTGAAAGAATACGAAGATAAAATATTAAATGCTGAAGAAAAAATTTTAAAACTTGAAACACAATTATTCAATGAATTAAGATTAAAAATATCGGATGAAGCGGAATCGATCCAAAGGAATGCTTTCCTGATTGCTATGCTCGATACATTTAATTCATTAGCAGATGCGGCTTTTGAATACGAGTATGTTTGCCCCGAAATAAATGATGGTCATAAAATCGAAATAATTGAAGGGAGGCATCCTGTAATTGAACGAATATTACCCCCCGGCGACCAATATACACCAAATAATGTCCTTTTATCAAATGATGAAGACCAAATTATTATTCTGACCGGACCTAATATGAGCGGCAAGTCGAGTTACCTTCGCCAGGTCGGTTTAATAATGCTTCTCGCCCAAATCGGAAGTTTTATTCCTGCAAAAAAAGCGTGCCTCGGTATTGTTGATTCTATTTTCACGCGAGTCGGAGCCAGCGATAACATTCTTACAGGAGAAAGCACTTTCCTTGTCGAAATGCATGAAGCAGCCCACATCGTAAATACAGCAACGAAGAATAGTCTGATTTTACTTGATGAAGTCGGAAGAGGAACCAGCACATTCGATGGAATCAGCATTGCATGGTCATTAACCGAATATCTTCACAATAAAACGGGAGCAAAAACTCTTTTCGCTACTCATTACCATGAGCTGAATGAATTGGGAGACATACTGCCGAGAATAAAAAATTACAAAGTTGACGTTCGCGAATATGGAGATAAAGTAATTTTTTTACATAAAGTTTTACCTGGTTTTGCAGATCATTCGTATGGCATTCAGGTGGCGCAGATGGCCGGATTACCCGATGAAATTACCGACCGAGCAAAAAAGATTTTAAAAAATCTCGAAGGTTCCGATTTGGTAGTACATAACGAAACAGCAGACGGGAAGCGATCAAAAGGAAGGATTGCCCCGTCCGAAGTTCAGCTTACCCTTTTTGAGATTAAAGATGATAAGCTCAGAGACGAAATACAAAAAATTGATATTAATAAGCTAACACCCATAGATGCATTGCAAAAATTAGCTGAATTAAAGAAAAAATTGGAAAAATAATTTAAAGATTGGAGAAAAAACCGACTTGAATTACATTGAACGAATAAAAAATGGCGGTGTTGTCGGCTGCGGCGGTGCCGGATTCCCCGCTCATGTTAAAGCATCATCAAAGGTTGAGTATGTAATAGCGAACGGAGCCGAATGCGAACCACTATTACATAAGGATCTGGAGTTAATGATTCATGAACCTGAAGCGGTTGTCAGCGGATTGGTACAGTGGCTCGTTTCAACCGGTTCAAAAAAAGCTATTATCGGTATAAAACAAAAAAATGAAGAAGCTCTGAGCGGATTAATAAAAGCTGCCAAAAATACAAATATTGAATTTAAATTTTTAGGCGATTTTTATCCGACTGGCGATGAATATGTTCTTGTTTATGAAACTACGAAAAGATTGATCCCGCCTCAAGGAATTCCTCTTGACGTTGGAATAGTTGTAAACAATGTAGAAACATTAAGAAACGCATATTTGGCTTCTGAAGGAATACCCGTAATTGATAAGTATATTTCTGTAGTCGGTGCCGTAAAAAATCCATCTACATTTAAAGTTCCGGTAGGTATGAGCTATTTAGATGCAATAAAAGCAGCCGGAGGTCCATCTGTTCCCGATTACGATGTCATGATTAGTGGACTTTTGATGGGAACATTCGCAGCAGACTTGAACGCCCCGATAACAAAAACTTGTGCAGGTCTTGTTTTATTGCCCTCTGAACACCGATACATACAACGTAAAAAATTATCCTCTGAATCCATGTATCGGATAGGTAAATCTGCATGCGATCAGTGTTCTTACTGTACAGAATTGTGTCCAAGGTATCTACTTGGCTATGATGTACAACCTCACCGTGTTATGAGAAGTCTTAGTTTTACTTCAACAGGCGACGACATGTGGAATCAGTTTGCCGCTCTCTGTTGCGCATGCGGACTTTGCACATTATATGCGTGTCCGGAAGACCTGTACCCAAAAGAAACTTGCGATAAAGCAAAAGCCGACTTGAAAACTAAAGGTCTTAAATGGGAAGGCAAACGTGAAGTTAAAGTCCATCCTCTCGGTTTAGGAAGACGGGTACCTCTGAAAATGCTTATGAAAAAACTTGGGGTATTGCAATACGATGTTCCTGCACATTTCAAGGATATAAAATTTTCTCCTGAAAAAGTCAGAATTCCGTTGTCTCAGCATATCGGAACACCGGCTGTCCCGTGTGTAAACGTTGGTCAACCAGTTAAAAGCGGCGAATTAATTGGTGAGATTCCTGAAGGCAAGCTGGGTGCAAATATTCATGCCAGCATTGACGGCATAGTTACGAGCATTAATAGTGAAGTGGTAATTGAGAAAAAATGATTTTTGTTGATTATAATGCTAAAAAATAAATCTATAATACCGATAGGTTTGATTGAACAAAAGATTTTTATCATCAGGGGATTCAAAGTAATGATCGACCGTGATCTTGCAGATCTTTATGCTGTTGAAACAAAATATTTGAATCGACAAGTTAAGCGTAATAAAGAACGATTCCCGAGTGAATTCATGTTTAAACTCACAAAAAAAGAACGCAATGAACTGGTGACAAATTGGCACCGGTTCGATACACTAAAGCATTCCTCTGTACTGCCATATGCATTTACAGAACATGGCGTTGCGATGCTTGCATCTGTTCTGAAAAGTGACCGGGCAATAAAGGTAAGTATAATTATTGTAAAAGCATTTGTACGACTGAGGGAATTTCTCGCAACGCAACGTGAACTAGCAAAGAAAATTAATATTCTTGAATCTAGAATTGATACTCACGACAAGGATATTCAATCTATTATCGAAGCTATACATCGACTCCTACGTCCACCTGAAAAAGCAAAAAAAGAAATCGGGTTTCGCATCGAAGAACCTAAAGCAATATACAAAACTCGAAGAAAACATAAATTCAGTAAAACAGGAAAATAACATGATAGAAATGAATTCAATTGGTTTAGTGGAATTAACAAGCATCGCAGCGGGTTATGAAGTTGCCGATACAATGCTCAAAACTTCCGAAGTGGAATTATTAGTTTCACGTAGTATTTGTTCGGGAAAATATATGGTAATGGTCGGCGGCGATGTTGCGCCAGTTCGCGCTAGCGTTGAAGCTGGCGAAAGAGCAGGTCATGCAACGGTTGTAGATACATTTGTTATTCCAAATGTTCATAAGGATATTTTTCCCGCAATTTCTGCTACAAATCAGGTAGATATGCTAGAAGCGCTTGGCATTATCGAAGCGTTCAGTGTAGCATCATTAATCGAGGCAGCGGATGCTGCAGTTAAAGCATCACGTGTTCAATTAATTGAAATCAGACTTGCCATGGCACTCGGAGGTAAGGCATTTGTAACTTTAACCGGTGAAGTCGCAGCCGTCAGGTCAGCTGTTGATGCCGGTGCTTTGGTTTGCTCCAGGAGAGGACTACTTGTTAACAAAGTCGTTATACCCAATCCGAAAAAAGAACTTCTCAAGGAGATGATTTAAATTTAGATTTTAAATTTTATATTGACAATTAGATATTTTATTACCCAAAATCAAAAATCCCTGCCTGAACAACTGGTAGCGTTCAGTAGGGCAGGATAAATCTGAAATTGAATAAATTCTCTCCACAGGTGTATCATACATACAAACTGAAATGACTGATACTGAAAAAGAAGCAGAACTTATACAAAAAGTACAAAATGGCTACAAAGAAGCATTTGGCGAAATAGTAGATATTTACATGAAGCGGGCTTATTTTTCCGCGCTTTCTATTGTAGGTTCGCATGAAGATGCCCTTGATCTATCGCAGGATGCTTTTATTAAAGCGTACAGAGCTATTCACAAATTTGATGTTACGAAAAAGTTTTTTACATGGTATTATAAAATCCTCAGAAACTTATGCTTGAATCATCTGAGAAGTAAATCAATACGCGCAGAGAATTTTTCGATGATACTTGAAAATATAGAAAATATCGGTGACACTGAGAACAATCCTCAGCAGCTGACTGAAAGAAACGAAACTCAAAGAATAGTCTGGGAAGCGATGTGGAAATTATCTACTGAAGACCGTGAAATTATTGCCGCTAAAGATATTATTAATTCAAGCTACGAAGAGATATCAGAATTATTGCAAGTCCCTGTCGGCACGGTTATGTCACGACTATTTCATGCGCGTAAGAGATTAAAGAAGCATTTAGAGAGTTTCAGATGAATAATGAATTAAATAAATTGGAATATTTGCTCAATAAATCTCTCGACGGATTACTGAGCGAAGATGAACAGAAGGAGTTCGACAATTTATCGAATTCATCTAAGGAATATCGTGAAGAATGGCAATCGATAAAAAAAATAAAGGAGGTAACAAATAATATGAAATTTAAAAAACCGCCCGAAGAATTTTGGGATAATTACTGGTTGGGGATATATTCCAAACTGGAACGTGGAATCGCCTGGATATTGATATCTATCGGAACCGTAGTAGTTCTGACTTATGCAGGATTCAGAGCTATAGAAAATGTAATTCAGGATCCGACACTCGCTTGGTTTTTAAAAGTTGCAATAATTGCAATACTTGCTGGTGTTGTAATTTTGATAATATCAGTTATTCGCGAACGTATATTCTTAAGAAAGAAAGATAAATATAAGGAGATAATAAGATGATAGTGGTTTCTTCAAACTCTATTGCGGGTAAAAAAATTGTAAAAACATATGGATTAGTCCGAGGAAATACTGTTCGTGCGCGTCATATTGGTAAAGACATTGTCGCTGGATTAAAAAATTTAGTCGGTGGTGAAATTCATGAGTATACCAAACTTCTAGCCGAATCAAGGGAACAAGCAATCGACAGGATGGTCGACCAAGCAAAAGAGCATGGAGCTAATGCAATCGTTGATATCCGTTTTACAACAAGTTATATTATGGCAAACGTAGCGGAACTATTGGTATTCGGAACAGCCGTACTTGTTGAGGATGAATAATATCTAACTTATTATTTATAATTTTAAAATCCATTCGCTCTTTTTCTTTTTGGTATTCCAACTCCCTTACAATTGGAAAACTCATAAAAAAACGCTAATATTATCATAAGATAATAACCTTAAAGAATTAAATTTTAATCTTTAGGAGGCATTTGCAATGAAAATCATTACGGATGTTAAAGCAGGATCGACTCTGCGAATCGATAATAAATTATACCGTGTCCTGGAAGCGATTAAACACGCAGGCACAGGTCAAATGACCGGTTTTGTCGAATTAAAAATGAAAGACCTTGAATCAGGGCATACGGTCGATAAGCGCTTCAAATTTTTAGATAAAGTCGAAGAGGTCGATGTCGCAAAAAGACATATGGAATACATTTACACAACCGGAAATGAATATTTTTTCATGGATCCGGAATCTTTTGTCCAAGTCCCGCTATCAAAAGGTCAAGTGGGAAATGTCGAAAATTTTTTAAAAGAAGGTTTAAAGGTTACAATAGAGTTATTAGATGATCTGCCGATTGCAGTATACTTCCCGAAAATTATGGAATTAATAGTATCGTCAACCGGACCCGGCATAAAGCAGGCACAGGATAATACAATGAAGCCGGCAACTCTTGAAAATGGAGTTGAAATACTTGTTCCGCAATTCATAGAAACCGGCGATCTTGTGAGAGTTGATACAGAAAAGATTAAATATATAGACAGAGTACAAACTAAAAAAATATGAAGAATAACATTTTAGCATCCCTCCTATTTGTAATTTTATTATCGTCATGCCAAAATCAGAAAAAAATAAATATTATTTCCGCTGAAGATAGTCTTCGCATCGTCAACGAAATTATATCCCACAGAAATGAACAGGTTGATTTTTTTCTCAATTCCCCTCAATCCCCTTTCAATCGAGACACAACTATCAGCTACGAGGGAATAAAATATTTTGATCCGGATCTTGATTATTATTTTCAATCTAAACTTTACAGGTATGAGAAACCGGAAACTGTAATAGTTCTCGGCACAAAAGGCGAGGAACGGGAACAATTAATTTACGGATATTTTTTACTCAACTATAAAGGGACTGAGCATAATATTAATGTGTACAAGTATACAAAAAAAGACATAAGGCGGTATGAACAACTCAAAAATCATCTGAGTGTCTGGTTCAGGGATTCGACTACAGGAAAAGAAACATACTCAGTCGGACGATATGTCGAGGTTGAAATCGAAAATGATGACAAGGAATTTGTTTATACCATAGACCTGAACAAATCTTATAATCCGTACTGCGCCTATTCACCGCTTTATTCATGCGCCATACCCAGAGAAGAAGATTTTCTGAATTTTGCCGTGAAGGCTGGAGAAAAAAAATATCATTAATCAAAAACCAATATGCATATTAGAAAATTATACAAAACAATAGAAAATTTTGCCACAAAACCGATCGAAGATGTCGAAAAACTCCTGATATCGGTTGTTCGCAGTATCATTGAATCCGAAGATATAAAAATTAAAGGGGGCAGACTTTGGAAATTGAACTCCAAAACGAACTCCTACACTCTTAAGCATCAGGAAGGAGAGGTTGAAAAAATTTCTCAAAACTTCGAACTGAAAATCAAGAATTATCCCCTATTCTCGGAACTGTCCGTGAATCGAACAATTCTGGCAAATGAGACAAATCAATACCTCAGGAAAAAGGGGATATTAAAATATTCCGCAACAGGAGTCGGTGAAAAGATTTTAGTCTCCGGTAATAAAATGTTTAAATACGTCCTGACATTCAACGCTGACAATATCGATCAAAACTTGCTGGAAACACTCAACGTAATCAGTGTCGCATTGACGAATGTCTTAAAAAGCAGGAAAATCGAACAAAAAGCAATACAGTTACAGCGGGATCTGGATAAAGCAAAAGAAATCCAGAAAAGTATTTTACCCGAACACGAATTAAAATTTCACAATTACGACATATACGGAGTTTCAATTCCTGATCAGGTCGTCGGAGGTGATTTTTTCGATTACCTCCAATCTCTCGATGGCGAAGATAGACTTGGAATTGTAATCGGTGATGCTGCCAGCAAAGGTCTCTCTGCCGCAGCACAAGCTCTTTATGTATCAGGAGCGATCAGAATGGGTTTTGATTTTCAGACCAAGATGAATTTGTTGATCAGCCGGGTAAATAATTTGCTGAACCGTGTTTTTGACGAATCACATTTTGTTTCACTGTTTTATGGCGAATTGACAGACGATAAAAACGGATTATTAATATTTACAAATGCGGGTCATAACAATCCGATTTTATACAGAAGTAAGACCGGAACATTTGAATTACTCGAAACAACGGGTCAACTATTGGGCCCATTCAAAAATGAAAAATACAAAACCGAAAGCACTCTCATTCAACCGGGAGATTTACTGTTGATGTATACCGACGGGATTACTGAAGCGAGAGATGAAAGTAATAATATGTTCGGAGATGAACGACTAAAAAGAATTATTGAAAAAGTACACGATAAATCACCAAAAAAAATCTGCCACATCATATTAGACGAAGTTATCCGCTTCGAAAAACAACACAGCCTATCGGACGACAAAACTCTTGTTGTAATTAAACGAAAATTATAAATAAGAATATTGGTATATGACAAACGAAAAGAAAATCGGAATCATAAATGAAATATCAAATAATTTTGCAAGAGCTATTTTGGATGAAGATGCTACATGGCGGCCGGCACTTCTGAATATTCCATTCCGTGCGGGACAGATTGGTTCTTACGTATTGATACCTATGCGTGATAATTTCGGGATCGGCATAATCATTGAATCACTAATTGATGCTGATAGCAAACATGAAATCAGAATCCAACTCATCGGAACTTTACGAAACGGGAAATTTGAAAAAGGAATCTCCACATTCCCATGCATAAACGACCCGGTACTTATTGCCGATCATGATGATCTTATGAATATTTTTTCTTCGTTCAGGGAAAAAGGATTTTCTATCGGTAATATTTCGCTCCTCGAAGGCGAACGGCAGTACCTTGACCCTGATAAATTTTTCGCCAAACACATTGCGGTGATGGGATCAACGGGATCGGGAAAATCATTCACTGTTTCTTCTATAATTCAAAAGGTGCGAAATTTTGAAAACACTCATGTAATTATTTTAGATTTGCACGGAGAATACAAAAACGCTTTTGCAGACATCGGAAATATTATTAAACTGGAAGAGCTTGAACTCCCCTACTGGTTGATGAATTTTGAAGAAATCCAGGAGACTTTTATTGATGAAGGCGAAGCACACGTAAATAACCAGATGATGATTTTAAAAGAATCTATAATGGATTCGAAAAAAGGGAAAAACTCCATAATAAAAGATATTATCACCATTGACACGCCGGTATATTTTGATTTCATGGATGTAAAGGTCAGAATGCAATCATTAGATACAGAGCGCCTAATGGGAGGAAAAGAAGGTCCTTTCTATGGACAATTTTCGAGATTCCTCGTCAGACTGGAGAGTAAACTTAACGATAAACGATATGAATTTTTATTCAAGCCGAAAAACTATCGGTTTTCCGATACACTCCCTTCATTGATGTCGAAAATATTGGGATTAGAAAATCACAAGCCGATAACAGTGATCGACCTTAGCGCCGTTCCTTTTGATGTGGCAAATGTACTCATCTCTCTTTTAGGAAGAGTGATATTCGATTTTAATGTGTGGAATAAAGATCGGAAGGATTTTCCTATTTTGATAGTTTTTGAAGAAGCACATACTTATTTATCTCCATCTCTCGGATCCCGAAGTAAATCGGCACGAAAAACCGTTGAGCGGATCGCCAAAGAAGGAAGAAAATACGGTGTTAGCTGCATGATAGTCAGTCAGAGACCTGCTGAAATTTCAGAAACCGTACTCGCTCAATGCAATAATTTTGTAACGCTGAGATTGATAAATCTAAACGATCAGACTTATATCAGGAAACTTGTCCCGGAAGCGATGGAAAATTTTATCGATGTTCTCCCGACACTCCGACAGGGAGAAGCGTTTGTTTTGGGTGATGCGATTGCAATCCCGACACGGGTAATGATCGATTTGCCAAATCCCGAACCTTCAGGTTCCGATATAAAATTTTATTCTAAATGGGAAACCAAGGAAACTTATATCGATCCAAGGGAGGTCATCGAACGATGGTGGAAGCAAATTAAAACTTAAGTATCAGAATTTCTTGATATGGTATATATGTATTGTAGTAGTTTCAAACACAGGTTGGGCGGAAAAGAATATTTTCCGCCCAACTCACTTTGTAAGCCTGCCCCGATTATTTCATCTCAGCAAGAGCTTCTTTGATAATTCTGATTCCCATATCAACTTCACCTTGAGATATATTGAGCGGCGGTCTGAACCTTATTGCCGTTTCACCGCTGCCTAATAAAATTAATCCTTTCGCATAACATAGCTTAAGGAATTTAGATCGGTTTTCAGTTGTGTCCATATTGAATGCCGCGAACAATCCCAATCCGCGCGCATTATCGACAAACTGTGAAAATTCTGATTGTATTTCTTCAATTTTCTTTATAAGATAATCGCCCATTACTTTAGCATTAGCTATTAAATTCTCTTCATGTATTATCTCAAGATATTTCGCCGATCTTACCATATCAACAATATTTCCGCCCCACGTAGAATTCAAACGACTGGAAACTTTGAAGACATTGTTTTCGATATCATCAATTCGATTGGATGATAAAAATCCGCATACCTGTGTTTTTTTGCCGAAACATAACATATCGGGTTGAACAAAATGTTGATGTGCCCACATCTTGCCTGTAATACCAACGCCTGTCTGGACTTCGTCAAAAATGAGCATTATATCATTTTCATCCGCAATCCGCCGAAGCTCAACAAAAAATTCTTTTCGAAAATGATTGTCCCCACCCTCGCCTTGTACGGGTTCAATTATCATTGCGGCAATGTCGTCGGGATTTTGCATAATTGCTTCTTTTATTTGATTTAGTGCCATCTTCTCTGCTTCAATCACAGCTTTCAGATTTTCTTCAATCAACGGATATTTAAGTTTTGGATTTATTATCCGGGGCCATTTGAACTTTGGATATAATTCGATTTTCACAGGTTCGGTATTTGTCATGGACATTGTATAGCCGGTGCGTCCGTGAAATGATTGCTTGAAGTGTATAACCTGTATTCCTTTTTCTTCTTTGTATCCTTTCAGGAAATTTTTTCTGATCTTCCAATCGAATGATGCTTTTATTGCATTTTCAATTCCTAACGCTCCCCCTTCTATAAAAAATACATGTGGCAGGTAATCAGGCATAGCAATAGTTGAAAAGGTTTCGAGAAATTCAGCCTGTTCAGCAGGATAAATGTCGGATAGCGACGGTTTATTTAATGCTACATAAGCGAGCCGTTCCATGAATTCCGGTGTTTTCATTTTCGGATGATTTAATCCGATAGGCATTGAAGCGACAAATGTGAAGAAGTCGAGATATTCTTTTCCTGTAATCGCATCAACAATAAAAGATCCGTGACTTTTTTGAAGGTCGAGGACTAAGTCAAAGCCGTCTACAAGGAGATGCTTTTTTAGTGTTGAATGCACGTTTTGAGGTGTAATTTTCGTTGTCATAATTCTCTCTTTGAGTGTTTTATTTTCGTTATATCTTAAGCGATCGAATGCTTAAATATTTATTATTTATAAAAATTGTGATACCGTGTGATCGGTCAATAGTCCCGGAAGGGTTAACTTAGAAGTGTTCCTGATGTTCGAAGAATGGTATGTAGAATATTAATCTGTGCGTCATAACAGCCAATAGATACGAAATATTTGAGAAAAAAACAAGTTGATAATTATTTTTCAGCTATTACTAGCATCTCAAAATCATCAGTTGATAATTTATCGTCCCGATCATATGCGCCGAGCTTCGCCCCGTATATGTCGACCGTTTTAAAATTTAGCGACTTCAATAGCCAGCTAATTTCGGATGGCACATAATAACGTTCGTTGCATTCCAATTCTATTTTGTTACCGGAATCATCTTCAACTGACGTAGTATTATGATCCCTGAGTGTCATCAAATCAAATGAATTATTTCCGTATTTCGCATTCTCTTCCACTCTCTCTGAATTTAGAAAATCTCTCACCGAATGAAACAGAGGAAACAATCCGTTCAATGTAGTAAAAATCATTTTCCCGTTTGGTTTTAATGCCTTAGAGGCGCTCCGGAGTATTTGAAAATTCATTTCGTCAGTCTCCATCAATGGGAAGGCTGCCTCGCAAAGCATGATCACCAAATCGAATTCATTCACGAAAGAGAGATTCCTTGCATCTTGTTTTTGAAAATCAATCTTCAGATTTTGTTCAGATGCTTTTTCAATAGCCCGTTTTAATTGTGATTCAGATAAATCGATTCCAATAACATTATATCCTCTTTTTGTCAACTCGATCGAATGTCTCCCTGTACCGCAACCGATATCCAGAATTTTTATCACTTTATTATATCCGATCTCCTTTTCAATAAAATCACACTCGCCTAAGGTCCCTTGAGTGAAACTTTCGTTATCATACTTCTTCCCGTAATTTTCAAATAACTCTTCATACCACTGTTTCATTTTTTTTCCTTAATTGATTTTTTTATAATTCTTTGTGGTGTACGACATCTGTGCATCCATAACGATACTTATGGTATCACCATGGACAATCGGTTTTGGATTGAAATAAAAAAATGACGGATAGTTATGGAGAGGATCTATCGTGATGATTACATCGTATATCGAAGTGTCTATGTTCGATATTTCGTTATACAAATCCTTTATTGTTCTGTATAACCTACGTTGATCATAAGACAGACGGGAATTATCAGAAAGTTTTATTGCTTTTGTAATCGAATCGGACTTTACAAATAACTTTACCCATTCACCTCCGCGCGGACAGAAACATCCCACGTTCTGTTCAATAGAATAATCGTATGAAGAACTCTCATTTACCAAAGTGTTACAGCCGTATAAAATAAGAGCAATAAAAAAAAAGATAAGATTTTTCATAGTAGTCTCCTTTTTTCATACTCTCGAATCGAGAAGAAATCCTATTTTAATGTTTAAGGTACGGACTCACATTGTCGGTTAATCCGCCAGAACCGTTTGTACAGATATATTTTCAATTTCCGATAACAGAAGTTCTAAACTTTTTTTTGCAACTTCCAACTCATTCAGAATATTTGATTTCGTATCTTCAAATGATTCCCTCAGTTCATTAAACAATTTGTGGTAGTAGCTAATTCCTTCATTCAAATTGTTTAAGAAAGTCAACAAATACTTTTCCTGTTTGTTCGAAAAAGAATCTCTGGCTTCATCAATTTTATTCTTTAGATATTCGATATAAATATTCAGTTCTTTTATAAAAATATTAGGACGGTCTGTCCTCGTAATAACGTTTATTCTTCCGTAAATATGGTCGGTAATTTCTTTTAAGCTCATTATTTTGGAGAAATACGCCAAATTAGGTCCCGGACACACAGAAACACCTTCGCCTTCGACTTTCGTTTCTAAATTATTCACCAGCAGTGCGGACGTACCTAATCCAACACATATGCAAGATTTTTCGACGATTTTTTCATATTTACTTTTGTAAACATCGGCAGGAACTCCTTCACTCTCAAGTTCTTTTATTTTTAAATGTTGGTATTGTCGTGAGGCAGTACAGATTTTTTTTTCATTAAACTCATCATTTGAAACAAGATATTTATTCGGACACGAGCTGCCCGGTTTTCCATTCATGATAAAGGATAATTTTTCCAGATCTTTAGTATTACCCTTTAGACTATTAAAAGGAACGCCTAACGGAGAAATATTACTTAAATATAAATCTTCTTCATTTGCTTCAACTAATTTATTCCGCGTAGCTTCATCGACGGTTGTTACTTCGGGGACTAAAAGGAACGGAGATCCCCAGCCGACAGAATCAAGTCCGTAGTGGTCGAGCAGAAACTGATGTTCTTCAGCCGTACCGACACCGCCTTGAGCTGTAATTCGTAACGGTAATTCCGTTTCGGGGACTGAGCGATTTTTTTCTGAAAGGGCAAAGACCATAATTTCATGAACTGTTTGTATCAATTCTTTTCGTTTATCCCTGAATTCAGCTAAGATGGGCCCAAGCAGATAACCATCCGTCGCAAATGCATGTCCGCCGCAATTGAGTCCCGATTCAATTCTGTATTCTGAAACCCATAATCCTTTTTTTGCAAGAAATTTCCCTTGAATCACTGCAGATCTGTAATCACTGACTTTCAAAACGATTTTCTTTTTTAATGTTCCATTTTGATCCGGATAAAAATCATCAAATTGTTCCAGATAGCTATATAACCTCGGATTCATACCGGCAGAAAATATGATCGAGGAGCTTAAATCACAATTGGCAAATCCTCTGATGGCAGCGTGAGCATCGTTGTACTCGACGGGTAATTTTTTGTTTTTGATATAATTTTCCTTATCGAGCTTGGTCATAATATTTACATCGATACTCCCCATCGATAAATTATTTTTTATCCATTCTCTTATCTCATCAAAGTTAATATATTTAGAAGTAAGCTTTATGAATTCCTGCTTTACAGTCGAGGTGTCAGGCAGCATGTTGAAATATTCTTTTATCTCGTTGCGCTTCTCGGCGGTTGCATTTTTTAATTCTTCAAATTTCTTTTCAGCCAGATTGTATATTAAATTCAGGTACGAGGTAATTCTTTTTGCCCTGAAATCTTCTGTGCTTTCAGTTATTTCATTATAAGGAAGATCGTGCCGATCGCAATGCACCTTCCTTAGTTTTTCCATCAAACGGTCATCAACCAACGAAATTACGGAGTTTATACCGTATTTAGAAACTTTTAACGGAGTATCAAGCGTAAATCCGATTCCCATTACAGGGATGTGAAATGTATGTTTTTTTTCCATATTTGTACTAATTAATTATAATTATCAAAACCACTGATTAAATATTCAGCCCTAATATAACGAAATAAATATAAATAACTTAATTTTCACAACATGCCTATGCCATTAAAACAGGTTAAACCATTCCTGCAATTGCAACTATTTAGAGTTTATTGATTTCAATCTCTTTCATTATTCTATCAGTTTCGGTAAGAGCGACGATTAATTTCTGATAATGTTCGATGTCGGAATTAGTGAGAGTCCGGCCTTTGCGGTCTTTGAGCCATTTTTGTGCGGGCTGGTAGCCGCCGATGTAGAAG
>CAYTID010000002.1:0-31177 GCA_964437735.1 uncultured Ignavibacteriaceae bacterium
ATTTTCAATTGCCCTGAAAACAGCAATTTGCAGATGCTGGTAAGGACCAAAAGTATCACCCCACCAGCTGTCGTTTGTGATGATCGTTAAAAATTCAGCTCCATTTTTTACAAAGCGCGAAACAAATTCAGGATAAATCGATTCATAACATATTAAATTTGAAAAACGGACGACTTTGGAATCTTTTGCAGTAAAAGCAAAAACAACAGTATCTTTGCCTATTCCCCAACCACCGATTCCAACATTCCATTCCAAAAAATTTAAAAAATTTATTGCATCCGCATACGGAACCCGCTCAGAAAAAGGAACAAGTCGTATCTTTGCGTATTTTTGAATTATATTAGAATATGGAATAATTAACATGGAACTGTTGTAGGAATCGTATCGAACACCGGAAACTTTAAATATTTTTGCCGATGGCGGTATCTTTTCATTTTCTGTGTAAATATGAATATCCGGCATACCTGTTAATAATGGGATTCCCAAGGTATCAATCTGAGTTTTAATTTTTTCAAAATAATACTGATACTGCGGCAATAAAACATAATAAGGAATGGCAGTTTCTGCCCATAATATTAAATCAATATTTTTCGGAACCTCTGTTGTTAAATTCTGGTACGTTTCGAGCTGCGCAGCTTGGTTTTCAGTTTCCCACTTTTCCCAGGGATCAATATTCGGTTGAACCACAGCAACATTCAGTTTTTTAGAAGTATTTGAATTTTCATTTGTATTCAAATTATACGAACCATATAGTTTCGGGATACCGTATGAAACAAGAATAAGCAGCACAAATAAAATTGTTTCTTTCGATTTTAATTCCCATTCTTTTAAAGATATTTTTGCGAGTAAAATAAAAATCAGCACATTTAAAATTAGAAGCCAAAACGATATTCCATAAACACCTGTGAAACTCGCATATTGTATCAAACTCAAATCGTAGCTTTGAGTATTTCCGAGAGTTAACCATGGAAAAGCGAGTTCGCTGATTGAATGCAAATACTCAAAAGAAACCCAATTTATTGGAAATGTATATATAGCGGTTTTATAATTTAAATTTCGACGGATAAAATTAAAAACCAAAATTGGAATTGAAAGAAATACAGGATGAACAACCAATAATGAGACGCCCGCAACCATAAGATATGGATCTTTTCCATGTATAAAGCCACCTATCCATGAAATAGAAATTAAATTTGCAATAAAGAACAAAAAATATGAATATCGAAAAACTTTTGAGTAATTTTCAACATAGGATAAAACAAAAAATAGTGGAATAAATGCAAAAGCCGCAAAAATACCTGTTTTAAATGGAGGAAATGAAAAGCCTAATAGTACGCCTGAAATAGTAAGAAAAAATATTGAAAGATATAAATTGTTCTCTTTAAAATTTTTCATAGTTTAAAAATATTTTTAATTGCTAACCAAATAAAAAAAACAATAGCAGCACAGAGGAAACCAATAATAGCACCGGTGATAACATCAACAGGATAATGAACGCCAACATAAACTCTAGAAAAAGCAATTAATGAGGCAAAACCAAAAAATATTATCCAATATCGTTTATAAAATACCGTAAATATTGTCGCCGCAGCAAAATTATTGACTGCATGTGAGGAAGGAAAAGAAAATCCGCTACCGCAATTTACTAGGAGCCTGATATTTTCGACAATCACAATACCATCAACTTGATGACACGGTCTCGGTCTGGAGAAAAATGGCTTTATGATCGTACTGCTTAACTGATCAGAAATTATTATTGTCGGTATGAGCAGGATAATTATCATCCTTCCGTCTTTTCCACCTTTCCAGATTAAACCAATAATTATCACTCCGCTAATAATTCTTCCGGTTAGAGTTTTATCCCAGTCTGTTATAGCGGGCATAAGTAAATCAAAAATTTCGTTTGATAAAATCTGATTAATAAAAATAAAAACTGTTTTATCAAAGTAAAGGAGTAGCTCGATCATTTATGTTCATGTTTTCTTTTTGATATAAAATATTTGATAGTCCAGATACCGGAGAATAATATCAATAAAATGGTAACAATAAGCCAATATGTTTTCAAGTGACCTATGATAGTTTCCCAATTTTTTCCCATGACATAACCACCAAAGAGTAAGAGAAAATTCCAAAATAAGGCACTCACAAACGAAAGCAATGAAGTCAGTCGAAAGTCAATTTCAGAAACTCCGGCAAAAAAAGCGACAATACCTCTTGTTCCTGCAAGAAATCGGTTTCCGATTATTATCCAATAACCGTACTTGATAAACCATGTTTCTGTTTTGTGGATATTTTCCAACGGAATAAATTTTATTTTTCCGGATTCTATAATTTTTTTGCCGAACCATTTACCTATTACATAAACAGCAATGAAACCTATCAAACTGCCAAGACTTGCACTAATTAAAGCCAAAAAAAAGTTAGTTTTTCCGATTGCAACCAATGAACCTCCAAAAACAATTATTACATCGCTCGGCGACGGAGGAAAAATATTTTCGATGAACGCAATAAAAAATAAAGCGAGATAAATTTTATAGGGATCGACCTCAAGCAAAAATTTTATTATGTCGTTAATTTCCATATAACTCAAAGATTATCTCACCAACATTGCGATAGCAAAAGCTTGCGCACCCTCTCCGTTTCCCACAAAACCAAGTTTTTCCGAGGTTGTTGCTTTAATTGAAACCTGATCGATTGCTATTCCAAGTGACTCTGAAATATTTTTCCTCATTTTATCACTGAATGATGCTATTTTAGGTTGTTCAAGAACAAGCGAGCAATCGATATTGCAAATATTATAATTTTCACCTTTTAATAATTCAGCAACTTCAGCCAACAGTTTTAGACTCGAATAATTTTTATATTTCTGATCCGTATCAGGAAATAATTTACCGATGTCGCCAAGGCATGCTGCTCCCAGGAGAGCATCAGCTATTGCATGCGAAAGAACATCAGCATCAGAATGACCGAGTAATCCTTTTTCAAAAGGAACATTTTCTCCTCCGATTATTAATTTTCTGCCATCAACTAATCGATGGACATCGTATCCTAAACCTATTCTAAAATTCATAAAATGCAAAAATGTTTATATTTGTTTTCTGGATTTTTCCAATTTATCAATAAATCGGTCACTTTTGCAAACCGTGGCCCGGTTTTTAATTCCACAATAAATTCTTCAATCAGCGATCTGTTTCCTTCTACTTCTATTTCAACTTCACCTGATTCCAGGTTTTTAACATAACCTTTCAGATTGAGTCTGTTGGCGCGGTTAAAAACGAAATATCTAAAACCAACACCTTGAACAAGACCTTTAACAATAATATTAGTACCGATATCCATAAATATTTTAAAGAATTTTAACAACAACAATTTTCAATCAACGATCCTGAAATCAATCTGCCTGTCCTCAGGACTGACCCTAATAATCTGGACTTCAATTTTGTCACCCAGGCGGTAACGTTTTTTATTTTCTCTGCCTTTCAACATATAATTTTTTTCATCAAAGATATAATAATCATCTTCTAAATCTCTAATGCGAACTAATCCTTCAACGAGATAATCGGTTATTTCTACAAATAAACCGTACTTAACTACTCCGGAAATTACCGCTTTAAAAACATCGCCAACATGCCGTTTCATGTATTCAATTTTCATAACTTTTACTGACTCCCGTTCTGCTTCAATGGCTATTCTTTCTCGCATCGATGAATGCTCTGAAATTATCGACAACTTTTGCTTCAGTTTTTCCAAGTTCTGAAAAGTGTTATTTGTTAAATAATCATTTAAGATTCGGTGCACAATCAGATCAGGATATCGACGAATCGGTGAAGTGAAATGAGTATAATGCGCAAATCCAAGTCCAAAATGTCCGATATTGTTTTCAGAATAAATTGCCTTGGGCATCGACCTTATGGCAACTTCATTAATCAAACCTTCCTCTTCGGTACCTTTTATCTCTTTTAATAATTTTTGTAAAATTTTTGAAGAAAATCCATGTGATAAATTAAGTTTAAATCCAAATTGAGAAACAAATTCGCTGAATTCTTTCATTCTTGTGATATCGGGTTTATCGTGAATTCTGTAAATAAATGGATTCGGTTCTTTGTGACTTAATCCGATATGTTCAGCGACAGTTTTATTAGCCAGTAGCATGAATTCTTCAACAAGGCGGTGTGAATCTAATCGAACCTTCTTGTCAATACTAACCGGAATTCCTTTGTTATCAAATTGAAATTGTACCTCAGAGGTTTCAAAATCAACACTCCCGTTTTTTATTCTGTTTTCCAGTAAATTTTTACTCAAAAGATGCATTTCTTTAAGTGTATCGGCAAAATCTCCTTTTCCATTTTCAATAATGTCCCCTACTTCCTCATAAGTAAATCGACGTTTACTATTGATTATTGATTTTACAATTTTGTAATCGTTAACTTTCCCCTTTTTTGTTATTAACATAATGACAGAATATGTGAGCCGGTCTACATTTGGCTTTAAACTACAAATATCATTTGAAAGCTTCTCCGGGAGCATAGGAATAACAGAATTTGCAAAGTACACGCTTGTTCCCCGTTGATATGCTTCGTTATCCAAGTCAGAATTTTCTTTAACATAGTGTGAAACATCGGCTATGTGGATGCCAAGCTCAAAAGAATTTGCTGAAATCTTTTTTAGTGATACAGCATCATCAAAGTCTTTTGCATCTTCAGGATCGATTGTAAAACAAATATCGTCACGCAAGTCTAAACGGCTTTCGATTTCAGTTTCATCTGGTTCCAATTCAATTGATTCTGTTTCCAGAATAACTTCATTAGGAAATTTTCGAGGCAAATTGTATAAATGAATTACAGATTGCATTTCAGCATTTACTTGACCGACTTTTCCTAATATTTCAATGATAATTCCTTCAGGATTAATGTTACGGGTTATCCATTCTTCTATCACGAATACAACCTTGTCTCCCGGTCTGGCGCCTTTTGTTTTGCCTTTTGGTATGTAAATATCGCGGGCTAAAGATGGATCATCAGGTTCAACGAAGAAAAAATTTTTACTTTTTTCAAATCGACCTGTATAATTTTTCTTGCTTCTTCGGATTATTTCGAGGACCTCACCTTCCGGTTGAAGCAATTCTTTTTTTTCTCCTTTTAAAAAAGGGAAAATTGCGACGGTAACAATATCTGCATCCAATGCTGTAAGTGTGAATTGCGACGGGATTAGAATGCTCCATTCATCAGGAGGCCTTAATTTAACAAGTCCATATCCGTTTTTAAGTCGTTTGAATTGACCTATATATTTTTGTGTTTTCAATGGAGACAAATGCGAAAATTGTTTTCGTTTTATCTGTTTTATTTTATTGTTTTGAATTAATTTTTTCAAAGCAAATTTAACTTCTTGTAATAAATAATTATTTTTTGCTAACCGTCGGAATATCTCATTTGATTTAAATGAGCGAGTCGGATATTTAGATAAAAACTTTAGAATATCTTTTTCAATTTGTGATAAACTCATAAGTTAGAAAGACCATTTATAGTAAATACGTGCAGTATTTGTAAATTTTCTGTCAAGAGAAAGTTCGCCACCATTATCTTTCCTTTCAAGTTCCAGATATAAATTCCTAACGGAATGCGCTTCAAAAACATCGCCGAAGTTTAAAATAAAACTAAAATTAGCATTGTTAATGTTATCGAAAATCTTACCACCGAATTTCCAATAGGCTTTAAATATTTCTCCGCTTAATCTCAGGTCGGGCTTTTCTTCAATTTTTCCACCTGTATAGCTAATTTCAGCACTACGTATAAAACCGAATTCCTTCCGTAGGAATTCTGTCAATATCCCCGACAACATTGTTGTTGCTGCTCCGGTTAGTATCGATTGACCCGCAGATGATCCTACTGATGATACAATAGATGATTTTTCACCCGTCGATAAATCGTCTCTGAATTTACCAGTGAATAAAAAAGAAATTGCATCGCTCTGTAAATCACCCCCCTGAATGACTTGTGAATAATCTTTTTCGTCAATAGTTATATCCATTTTAAGGTTTGGTTCCAGCCGGTTTCCGGATATTTTTAATGTAATCACAACTTTTTGAGGTGTTGCGTTTGTGTCGGCTAATATTCTGTACCCCGAATAATTGGCTTTAATATCAAATTCCGGATTACTGGCTTCTCCTAAAAATTTTAATCCGCCGGATGCATCAAATTTTTTAAAGAAGTTGTAATACGATCTTTCCGATATAGCGATTTCGCCTATCGTATAATCCTTTCCGGCAATCCGTTGAAGATTGACTTTTCCATCAAGTTCAGCATATAATTCTTCTTTTGTTGCGGAATTAAATATCAGCTTAATAATACTTGTACCATGTGTTTCAAGTGAAATATCATACGATAAACCTTGCCAGAATTTGCTCTCTCTTTTCTCTGAAAAGTCCAAGGTATCCGTGCTTCCGGAGCCGGCATAAAAAAATTGTTTTTTTAAATTTGTTATGTTAGCCTGTTTTGTTGTATCATCAATTACAATATATCGTAGATTGTTACCGGATTCGTAGTAACTTGTCCCCTTCATTGGCGGAAATGTTAGGTTTGCCTCTTTGATTTGAACACTTCCGCTCAGATGAGATTTTGAAAATCTGCCGGTATAATGAAGACCATTACTACCGATAATACCGATTAACCTTCCTTGAATATTTTGTAAGGTTTTTTGTTGCGTCTCTTTCAACAACAATAACTGTCCCTTCGCACGTATATCAAAGTTATCAACATTGAAATCCTTAATATGAAAATAACCATTGATACTTAGTTTACCATCGCTGTAGTCCTGTTTGTTATTTGTTATTATAAAATTAGAGAAATTAATTTTATTTCCTTCAGGCTCAAGTACTCCGGTGACATTATAAGTAATTTTATTCGTGTTTAGAATAAATCTAGTATCGAGCAATTCGATATTCCCGGAATAAATCGGTGCAGCAGGTGTGCCGGTTATCGACACATCGCATATTAATGTACCCCTTAGATCATCCATCACTGAAATCAAAGGCGACAGTAATGCGAGCTGAAAACTGTCGGAAACTATTGACATGCTAACTGCTCGATCAGGAATACGTTTTTCAATATCTGTAAATGCCAGGTCAATTGGGAAATTGCCTTTAATTTTAAAATCCGGCTTATTTTCTTTCTTATTTTTACTTTTAATCTCGATACTGACATTAGCGGTTTTTTCGTTGTATTGCAGATGACTTCTAAGATTTCCAAAATTTGTATTTTGATAAATTATACTATCGATGGATGTAGTCATTGAAATCACCGGAGCTACAGTTGTTCCTATAAGCAGAACATCAGTATTGAGAGTTCCGAATAAATTATCAATATTTGTGGGCACATTCAGATTTTTCAAGATGAATTTTAATCCATAAATGTCGAAATTTTTGATATTACCATTAAAATTTAATTTACCGTCATAAAAATAATCACCGTAAATTGATAATATTTCTTTTTGATTTCGGCTAAGTGTGAAATCAGAAATGTTGAAACCTGCCGGGCTGAAACTAATGGTAATATCTTTTGTGCTTTCCCATTTATAGTCATCGAGTCTCAAATTGAATTTATCTATAACAAGTCCAAAACTGTTTGGATATATATCGATACCGCCGGAAACATTGATTGCAATTTTATCCATCATGCAATCAAATATAACATTCCCGGTTAGATCCCGATAATCTAAATGCAAAATAATATTCTGAAATTGTGTTTTGTTAATACTTGCTGTCTGGATCGTTCCTCTTACTTTTCCCAAGATATTTTCAAAAAGATTATACTCCGTAAGAGAGTCAATGTCAAAATTTATTTGTCCATTACTCATTAAAAAACCACTGTTTGCTGTCCCGATGAAAAAATCTGCGAAATTAATTTCGCCCGCAAAAGCGCTATAGCCGGATTCAGAGTTCCTGATATTACCGGAAATAGTTCCATGATAGTTAAAAGGAGTTTTTTCTAATATTTGAGCAATCGGTGAAATATCGTATACAGTCAATAGAAATTGGTAATCTTCATCTTTCACAAAATGTGATTTAGGTAAAGTAGCAACTATTTTTGTTTTTTCGGGGTGCCTTTCACCGATTCTCGCTTCCAATGCATCGATAAAATTTTCAGTTAACGACGCGAATGTAAATGGAATTTCTGATAATAAAAATTTTCCGTTTAAATCAAGTTCGAAATATGGAGATTGAATAATTAGATTTTTTTCTTTTTCGAAAAATTGATCTAAAGAGATAGTAATATTTTCATTATCGATTTCATATTTGCCGATCGTCGAGGGGAGTAAATTCATTTTTAAATCGCCTGATAATTCATCAATATTTTTTCCTGTAGCGGAAATAGTAGCGTTAAAATTCAAGTCACTCGAAAACTTAATATCTCTCAGAATATTTGAAAGGTCAACAGAACTAAAGGAAAATGCGCCAACGGTTTTAGGATGTTGAATATCTGTTAAGTCATGCTTTGTCTCCAGATTTGCGTTGAAACTATTTGTCTTAACCGACATTGTGCTGTTAATTTTCTTTTTGTCGGTTTCAGTGAAGAATTCGGCTTCATATACAGAAATGCCGTATATTTTCGAAGAATCGATTTTCATTTTTAATGTAGATTTCAAATTCTCCAGATTTGTACCCTGACCTTCAATGTCGATATTTGAGTTGATGGACGACTTGAAAAGATTATTCCCGAAGATTTTTTCCGGATTAATATTTTTTGTAATGAGATTACATTTATACAACATCGTTTTATTTTCGAGGTTCATAAATAAATCGGCTGCCAGATTTCCTGCGTCGCTCAAGATATTTATGTTTGACTTAAAGTTCAAAGGTGTTCCTGTGTAAGAAACCGAAACGAGGGCTTCTTTAACAGAGTCAACCTTGGGAATATTAAAATATGGTAATAGTTTTGAAACATCACCCGGATTTATTTTGGAATCCATAATTTTAATATTTAAAAATAAATCCTTTGGGTGGTGCAGATTTTTAATATTTCCTGTCGAATTTAGAATTGATGTATATGTCGATAAATTTAATTGTGTTATATTGAAATTTCCAAATTTTCCAATAGCTTCTATATCAGCGTATGCAGAACCTTCCAGAAAATAAATCTGAGGAATAAAACTTTTCAATTCATGTAAGTCAAGATTATTTGCCAATAATTTTAGTTTTAAAGGGGACTCCTTGAGATCATCAAGTATAATTTTATCTAGTAAATTAAATTGATCGAGTTCAGCGTCAATGCGTAAATTAGAATTTCTTGTAGTAATAATAAAATTTTCAACTTTACAAAAGTTCTTAGTGATTTCGAATTTTCCGGACATCTGATTTAAAATAAAATCTGTTTCTTCGAGTTTTCCGGAAAATTCTTTGATGTTCAATTTATATTGCTGATTTTTAACTAAACCTGAAAAGCGTAAATTCAGATGTTCGACGTTGAATCTACGATAATTCAGAAATTTCGTTATTGTATCGGGTAATGTTACAGTACGAGTATCTAAAGAATCGTGCATTGTAAATTTCCCATTTACAATTTTAATATCCTCAATTTTGATTGTCCAGTCGAATTCCCTTGCTTTTGTGGAATCCTCCGTAGGTTTGATAATTTTATTTATGTTCCACAAACTGTCACTTCCTTTTACAATACTGACGAATGGATTTTCGACAGAAATTGACCTGATAGTCATTGTTTTATACCAAATTGTAAAAGGATCATGATGCAGAGATACTTTTCCTGTGGATAAAAAATGTTCATTTTCTCTGTATATTTTTACCGAATCGATAGAAAAACCTGTAATAAAATTTCCCTTAATTGTTCCTAAATCAAAATTTGCATTAAGATTTTCTTCGAGTGTTGAAGTTAAAAACACCCTTAGTTGGTCTTTAAACAATTTTGTCTGCGTTACACCCGTTATCACAAGAAATAGGAATAACCATAGCCCAATTAAATATGCAAATATTTTTAGAATTTTTTTAATCATAAGCCGCTTACGACTTTTCACAAAATCTTTCTATAATTGTACCAATTATATTTGTAGTCGATCTATCCGGGAGAAATTCTATCGTTACAACTTTGCCTCCCTCTTTTTCGACTAAATCTTTACCTACAATATCTTCAACTTTCCAATCTGCACCTTTAACAAGTACATCAGGTAAAATTTCAGAAATTAAATTAAAAGGAGTATCTTCATCAAATAAGATAACATAATCCACCATTACCAGATTTGATAATACGTAAGCCCTATCATCTTGATAAACTATCGGTTTTTTGTCGCCTTTAATTCTTTTCACCGATTGATCCGAATTCATACCTACAATCAGCAAATCACCAAGCGATTTAGCTTTTTCCAAATATTCAACATGACCACGATGGATGATATCGAATACTCCGTTGGTAAATACTACAGTTTTTAAATTATTTTTAAAATCAGCTCGGATTTTTATTAACTCTTTTATTTTTATTACGCTTCCCATTATTTTTTATAAATGATTAATATCTTCGAGTAAAGTTTCGAATAAAACCGTCTTATCAATCGGAATGATACCCACTTCACCACAAACAATTCCTCCTGCTGTGTTTGCCATTACCGCAGCTTCCTGTATTGATGCTCCTGATGAAATTGCAATAGTTAGTGTTGATATAACCGTATCGCCTGCTCCTGAAACATCCGCAACCTTTCTGGCTGTTGTCGGTATTTTATGAAATATTCCATCTTTCCCGAAAACTGCCATTCCTTTTTCGCCTCTGGTGATAATTACATTTTCAGCATTTAATTCCTTCTGTATTTTTTTCCCTGCTTTTTCCAGAGAATCCTCATCCGATATTTTAATTCCCAGGACTTCTTCAGTTTCTTTTCTATTGGGTTTAAATACAGTAACATTTTGATAATCGAAAAAATTGGAAAATTTTGGATCGACAGAAATAATTTTATTGTGGTCAGTTGCGATTTTAACAATTTCTTCAATAATTCTTTTTCCAATCACACCCTTATTGTAATCCTGAAAGATTATTCCATTTAAATCCGAAATATTCCGTCTAATGAAATCTATGATGTTATCCTGAATCGTTTGTGATATTTGTGAGCAGTCTTCCTTGTCAATTCTGACAACATGCTGGTGTTCTGCAATTACTCGGGTTTTTGTTGTTGTTGGTCGTGTTTCATCAATCATTATCCCGGATATATCAAAACCTAACTCTTTTGATATACTTAATAAAATTTTGGCATCCTGATCATCTCCTAAAACTCCGAGCAATACCGGGATGCAACCCAAGGATTTGATATTGTTAGCAACGTTTGCTGCTCCGCCTAATCGCATAGATTCTGATTCGATCTCGACAATTGGTACCGGCGCTTCGGGTGAAATTCTGTTAACGCTCCCCCAAAAATAACGGTCGAGCATTAAGTCGCCGATTATGGCAAACTTTTTAGATTCGAAATTGTCAAATATTTGATTAATTCGTTTTTCAGTAATTTTCATAATTCAGATAATGTTCTTTATTTTTAATAAATATATATAGAAACTCAAAGACATTCAAGTTATTCTTTAATTTTGAATTATAAATTCAAATAACTATATTTTTCTTCGGAATGCAAGAATATCAAAAAATACCGAAAAGTATGCTCAAATATTTGAGCAAGCTAAATCAGAAAAAATTTCGAAAAGAATTTGGGCTATTTATTATCGAAGGCGAAAAAATAATGGCTGAAGCATTAAATTCAGATTGGAATCTCAAACTAATTGTCGCTAGCGATGATTTTATACTAAAATCGGCTAATTTGGAAATATTCGAAGCAATTTCAAAGAAAAATATTGAACTGTTTTCTGCATCAAATCGTGAAATATCAAAGATTACTGATACCGTCACACCTCCCGGTATTTTAGCAGCAGTCGAAATGAAAAATATTAATCTTTCTTACAATAATTTTAATAATCAGAATACTTCGATAATTGTTGCTCTTGATGGGATTTCAGATGCCGGAAATCTCGGAACAATCATCAGGACTTGTGATTGGTTTAAAACCGATTTGGTACTCATCGGAAAAAATTCGGTGGAATTATTTAATCCTAAAGTTATACGTAGTACAATGGGATCCATTTTCCATATTCCGATAATCACAGACTTGGACCTGCAAACCGAAATAATTAAATTAAAAGAAAAGGGTTACAGAATTTATACGACCGAATTAGATAGTGATCCTGTAGAAAATATTGAATTTGCTGAAAGATCCGTTCTTATTCTCGGCAATGAATCACACGGGATAGATGATACGTTAAATATTTTATCAGATAAGAGGATTTCTATTAATAATTACGGGCGCGCCGAGTCACTTAATGTAGCTGTTGCAGGAGGAATCTTTCTTTTTCATTACCGTATAAAAATGAATAAATGAGAATTTTATTTGATTTTTGAAATGTGTTTTATTATTTTTTAATAAGAAAATCATTAAGTGGAATTATGATGAAAACAATTTTTTTTAGATTATTCACATTTTTGTTTCTTTTTGCCGGATTTGCTCAAACGATCATTTCACAAGAAACTATATTTGGTAAAAATAAAATTCAGTACAAAAATTTTAACTGGTATTTTATACAAACAGACCATTTTGATATTTATTTCACAGATGGGGGGAAATATATCGCTGAATATTCAGCGCATGTTGCAGAAGAATCTTACAAGTCAATCAGTCGGTCTTTTGGCTATCAAATTTTCAAAAGAATTCCGCTGATTTTATATAATTCGCACAACGATTTTCAACAAACGAATGTGGTAAATATTTATCTTGAGGAAGGGATCGGCGGAGTTACTGAATTATTTAAAAACAGAGTTATAATACCTTTTGAGGGGGATTATAAAAAATTCAGACACGTAATTCACCATGAACTCGTGCACGCTGTAATAAACGACATGTTTTATGGGGGTTCAATACAATCGATCATAAGCAATAATATAACATTGCAGCTTCCCTTATGGTTTAATGAAGGACTGGCGGAATATGAAGCACTTAAATGGGATACCGAATCGGATATGTACATCAGGGATGTAACTATCCACGAAAAACTTCCGCCGATTGATTACCTGAACGGTTATCTCGCCTATCGCGGCGGACAAGCGGTTTGGTTTTATATCGCTTCAAAGTACGGTGAACAAAAAGTAGGTGAAATCCTAAATAAAATCCGTTCAACAAGAAGTGTGGATCAAGGATTTAAAAGCGCTATCGGTTTGAGCGTAAAGGAATTAGACGAACGCTGGCAAAAGGAAATGAAGGTTAAGTACTGGCCCGATATAGCAAAACGTGAAGAACCACACGACTACGCGCGTCGACTGACCGACCACACAAAGGACGGGAGCTTTTTTAACACAAGCCCCGCAATTTCACCTCAAGGTGATTTGATAGCTTTTATTTCTAATCGCGACGATTATTTCGATATATTTTTGATGAATACTTTCGACGGAAAAATTGTATCTAAATTGGTAAAAGGCCAAAGAACTGCTGATTTTGAAGAATTACATTTATTGACCCCCGGAATGTCTTGGTCACCCGACGGAAAAAAAATTGCCCTGTCTTCAAAAAGCGGCGCTAGTGATGCCATATATATTATCGATGTTTATACTAAAAATTCTGAAAAAATCGAATTCGACCTCGATGGTATTTTTACAGTCGATTGGTCTCCTAGCGGTGATAAACTGACCTTCGTCGGAAATACTTCTATCCAATCAGATATTTATATTTACGATTTAAAAACAAGCGAATTAATTAATCTGACGAACGATGTTTTTTCTGATTCGGAACCAATGTGGTCACACGATGGAAAATCTATTTATTTCGTATCCGACCGAAAAGATTTTGTAAATTCAAATAAAATCAACACTGGACTAAAAATTCAATTCCTCGAATACAATTACAAAGATATTTATAAAATAGATATTGAAACAAAATATATTGAGCGAATACTAAATTTACCCGAAAGCGACCAGACCTCCCCCGTTGCCACTTCCGACGGTAAAAATTTAATGTTCATTTCTGATAAAAACGGTATCAATAATATTTATAATCTAAATTTAGAAACAAAAGAACTTGTACCCCTTACTAACTCATTAAGCGGGATTTACCAGATTTCTCTCTCAAGAGATATGAATAAGCTTGCCTTTTCCTCCCTATCGAACGGAGCATTCAATATATACGTTCTCAGAACTCCTCTGGAAAAAAGATTAAAAACCTTGGAGTTGGAGCCAACCGATTTCGTAAAACAAAAATATCAGATTTTCACGGATGTCCAAGAGGAAATTTCCAGTAAAGACACAATAAAGATTTCGGATGACATTATTATAAAAACGGATGCCCATGATTCGACTGACATTTATGAAGATAATGTAAAAATTGATTTCAAAAATTATGTATTTACTCCATCTAACCTGAAAGACCTAAACAAAGGACCAGATACAAGCATCTCACTTGCAGTAAAAAATAACATTGACAGTGAGGGAAATTTAATTGTCAATAAGTATAAGCTAAACTTTTCACCCGACATTGTGTATGGAAATGCGGGATATAATACATATTTTGGAGTTCAAGGCTCTACGATTATGACGTTCAGCGATATGCTTGGAAATCATCAGATATACCTTCTCACTAATTTTCTAGGTGATCTTAAGAACAGTGATTTGGGCTTTGCTTACATTTATCTGCAGTCCCGTATTGATTACGGGATTCAAGGTTTTCATAGCGCACGATTTTTAATACTCGGAGATCAATTCGGCTTTGGCTCACTCTACAGGTACAGGACTTACGGCGCTGCTTTGAGCGCATCCTACCCTTTCACGAAATTCAACCGACTTGAATTTGGGCTGAACTGGATCACGATCACAAAAGAAAACATGGATTTTTCAAATGTACCAATAGAGCGCCGTCAGGTATTAATGCCTTCCCTGAGTTATGTGCATGATAACACTCTTTGGGGAATTACATCACCCGCAAACGGACGACGGTATAATCTAACGATATACGGTACACCTAATATTTCAAATGAGTCACTTAGTTTTGTATCAGTGTTATGTGATTACAGAAATTATTTACGTCTTGGTAAGTATTATGTATTCGCAAGCCGATTAGCTGCCGGTGCAAGTTTTGGAGCAAATCCACAGCGATTCATCATCGGAGGCGTTGATAACTGGTTAAATCGCGAATTTACTAACGATCAAATTCCAATTGAAAATGCTGAAGATTTTCTTTTCCTGACATCAGGAGTCCCGCTTCGAGGTCATATTTATAACACACGGATCGGTACAAAATACTTCCTCGTTAATAATGAAATTAGGTTTCCTTTACTTGGTTACCTGGCAGCCGGACCGTTGCCAATTTTCTGGCAAAGTTTGACCGGTGTACTTTTCCTCGATGTCGGAGCTGCCTGGAAAGATAAAAAAGATTTTCAAGCATTTGCAAAAAATTCTGAGGGAACATATATAAAAGACCTATTGGCGGGAACTGGTACGGGCGTGAGAATTTACTTGCTAGGATTTTTGGTAAAATTTGATGTCGGTTGGTGGTTTAATCTTCAGGGATTTTCCAAACCGAGATACTATATTTCTCTAGGTACAGATTTCTAATCTTTTATTAAGAACAATTTTATTTTGATAAATATGAAATATTCAATTGTTATATTCTTAATTTTTGTTTTTGCCGGTTGCAGCATTCAACAACTTGCGATCAGATCGGTAGGGACAATTATGGACAACGGTTATGTTGTTTTAAATGAAGAAGAAGATTTAGATATAGCAGAAAAAAGCGCTGCCTCAAACTTAAAACTGATCGAGGCAATGCTCAAATCGGATCCTGAAAACCACAACCTGTTGCTGTTAGCTTGCAAGGGATATACAAGTTACGCACTCGGTTTTGTGGAAGATGAAAGCGTTGACAGGGCAAAATTATTTTACAGCAGATCAACTGATTACGGTTTAAAAATTCTTAACAAGAACCGAAAATTTGCCGAAACATCAAATTCCGATTTGGAGCAATTTATAGCCGCACTTCAGACTTTCAAAAAAGAAGATATCCCCGCATTATTTTGGACAGCTATCGGTTGGGGTTCATACGTAAGTTTGTCATTGACAGAACCTCAAGCATTAGCAGATTTACCAAAAATTGAAGCTATAATGGTTTATATAACTAAGAAAGATCCCTCTTATTTTTATGGTGGAGCGCACTTCTTTCTCGGCACTCTTTACGGCAGCAGACCAAAAATACTTGGCGGCAATCCCGAAAAATCTAAAGATCATTTTGAAAAATGTCTATCTATCAACAACGGTAAATTTTTAATGACGTATGTTTACTTTGCTCGATCATATGCCGTTCAAACTCAGAACCAGGATCTTTTCGAAAATATGCTTACGAAGGTGGATGAAGCATCTTTGGACATTTTACCAGAAGCACGATTATCCAATGCAATAGCAAAGAAAAAAGCAACATTACTAAGAAATTCAATTAATGATTTATTCTGAAAGGTGAACAATTGCAAAATTATATAATCGGACTATTATTATTATTTATTTTCTCACAAGCCTCAGCACAGGAATACACAATAAAATTTGCCACCCTCGCTCCTGAAGGGACAACTTGGTTGAATGTTATGAAGGAATTCGACAGTGCGATACGAAAAGAAAGCGGAGGCAAATTAGGTTTTAAAATCTATCCCGGCGGCGTACAGGGCGATGAAAAAGATATTTTACGGAAAATCAGGCTTGGACAATTGCACAGCACCGGAATTACAGGTGTCGGAATCGGAGAAATTGCTCCAAAGGCGAGAATACTCGATTCACCCTTTCTTTTTAAAACGTATGACGAAGTTGACCATATTTATAAAACTTTTGATAAAGATTTCCGCGATGCATTTGATCAGGGAGGATATATCCTATTAGGTTGGGCTGAGGTAGGATTTGTTTATGTTTTCACAAATTCTCCGATCAGGGAACAGGAAGATATGAAAAATGTAAAAATGTGGGCATGGGAAGGCGATCCGATCGCCGAAGCGGCTTTTCAGACACTGGGGATCAATCCAATACCACTTTCAGTTACCGACGTTCTGACATCACTTCAAACCAATCTCATAGATGGAGTTTATACATCTCCCCTTGCCGCGCTCGGATTACAATGGTGGACCAGGGTAAAGTATATTTTCACGGTTCCACTTGCCGATGCAGCGGGTGCCGTTGTCATCTCAAAAAAAATGTTCAATAAGATGCCAAACGATTTACAAGAAATTTTAATTCGTAACGGACAAAAATATATGTCAAGGTTAACAAAACTAAGCCGTGAAGAAAATGCTAAATCACTTGATATATTGAAAAAAAACGGTATGATTTTCACAGAGCCGGGTTCAAAAAAATCGCTGAGTGAATATTATGAACTTGGAAAAAAAGCAAGAAAATCTCTTATCGGCAGATTGTACGATCAGGAATTTTTAAACAGAGTTGAAAAAGAGGTTATTGAGTACCGGAATAATAACAATAAATCTTCACAATGAAATTTCTCCGCTTCATTAGCACCTCGATATCTCATTTAGAAAAATGGCTTGTAGTTTTTATGCTGGCAACAATGATATTGCTGGCTTTTTTACAAGTCGTCCTACGGAATTTTTTTTCCACAGGCATTCTTTGGGCTGATCCCTTCCTGCGTCACCTTGTTTTATGGATTTGCTTCCTCGGGGCTTCACTCGCGACTTTGGAAGACAGGCATATCAATATTGACGTATTGAACCGATTTTTAAAACCAAAATTGAAAATATTTTCCGGCATTATCATAAATATTTTTGCCATTTATGTTTCATATCTTCTCGCAGATGCGTCGTTTACTTTTATCAAAGACGAAATGAACGCAGCGACAATTGCTTTCCGTATCGGAAAAATTGAATTTTTGACCTGGCATCTGCAAATTATTATCCTTATCGGATTTAGCATTATGATATTCCGGTTCTTTATCAAAGCCGTGGAAAATATAATTGAAATCTTTAAAAAAAAACAATCCGAGAATAAATAATGGAAGCCATACTTATTATTCTCGGACTCATTTTGCTCACTTTTTTTGGCGCCCCTCTATTCTCGATCATAGGTATAATCGGATTAATGGCGTTTGTAGCAGCTGATATCGATGCTTCGGCTGTTATCGTTGAATTATACAGACTTGCGAATACACCGATCTTAATTGCAATACCTTTATTTACTTTTGCCGGATATGTGTTAGCTGATTCCAAATCACCACAAAGAATAGTAGGATTAGCACGGGCATTTTTTGGCTGGATTCCGGGGGGACTTTCTGTTGTTGCGCTTGTATCATGTGCAATTTTTACAGCTTTTACCGGCGCATCCGGTGTAACTATTATTGCTCTGGGCGGACTTTTATATCCCGTACTAATAAAAGAAAAATATCCGGAAAAATTTTCTCTTGGACTAATAACAACTTCAGGCAGCCTCGGATTATTATTCCCTCCAAGCCTGCCTATTATCCTTTATGCTCTTATCGCAAAGATTAGTATCGATAAATTATTTGTCGCAGGATTATTACCCGGCATACTCATAATTGTAATTTTGGCAATTTACAGTGTAAGAACAGGTGTTGTTGCAAAAATTCCAAAATTTCCATTCACATTTAAGAATGTTATAGTATCAATAAAAGATGCCGCATGGGAAATTCCACTCCCTTTTATTATTGTCGGTGGAATTTATTCCGGATTTTTTACTGTAACAGAAGCCGCCGCTGTTACTGCCTTTTATGTTCTGATCGTTGAAGTTTTTATTTACCGAGATTTAAATTTGTTTCGTGAAATCCCGAAAATTATGCACAAAAGCATGATTCTTGTTGGGGCAATTCTCATTATTTTAGGTACTGCTCTCGGACTTACGAATTATCTTATTGATGCTGAAGTACCAATGAAGCTTTTTGATTTGATACAAAAATATATTACGAGTAAAACGGCTTTTCTAATTTTATTAAATGTGTTTTTGTTGATTGTCGGGATGATGATGGATATATTTTCCGCCATTATCGTTGTAGTACCCCTTATTATTCCCATTGCTTTGGCTTATGGTGTTGATCCTGTCCACCTCGGAATAATATTTCTGACAAACCTCGAGATCGGATATGTTACTCCTCCCGTCGGATTAAATCTCTTTATTGCAAGCTACAGATTCGATAAATCTATCATAAAAGTCTATCTGTCTTCTCTCCCCTATATTGCCATCAGAATTGTCGCATTAATACTTGTCACATATATCCCACAAATCAGTTTATTTCTGGTAGAATTCTTCGGTATAAAGTAGTCAGTGAAAATATTATTTAAATTAAGAAATCCTTTTATTTTACAAGTCTAAATATCGTTAGAAAAGATCTTTAATAATGCCGCGCCATCCTTACTAATTCCCAGTACGGCGGTTCGTAGTTGTTCATCTTTTTAAAGAATGATACAGCTTGCAGCAATTTTTGTTTTTTTAGTGAAACCAATAACGAAGTCATCCTTTGGGAGTACCCTGAGTGTCTTATTGGTGAGTTTTTAGACGTTCCTTAAACAAACATTAATCTATCAATCTCAAAGGTAAATAAAAAATTTAACCACTGAGGCAATAAGATCAATTAGAAACACAGAGGATTTTTGTTTTTTAGTGAAACTAATGACAAAGTCATCCCTTTGGGGTGCGTTGAGTGTCTTCGTGGTGAGTTTTTAGAGATTCCAATTACTTCTTTAACGGGCCGAAGCTCTGTCCATGCGCTAATTTGGGAAGGAACGCACAGACAGGCTTCATTTAAAGTATCACGGGAGGAATGATACTTACCCTAAACTTAACATTTTTATGATTTTTCTAATTCAGTATCCAACCGTTACTATTACCAAGTATTACCATTGTTGAAAGCCAAACGAATTTTCTCATGTATGAACATAATTACTTAGTTTGGCGGAGAGGGAGAGATTCGAACTCTCGATACCCTTGCGAGTACACCGGTTTTCGAGACCGGCTCTTTCAACCACTCAGACACCTCTCCGAAAAAATAAGAATATTTTTGAAAATATCCAACAAAATTTGTCGTAATTTATAAAAAGTTGAGCCAAAAAGCAATTGTTAATTCGATTTTTTATTCTTAAAAGCAAGCAGTTCTTTGATTATTTTTATAAATTCATCGTCAGAAATATTCGCAATTGCAACTTCCTCGACCCCAATTTCCTTTGTGGTTTTAATTATTTCTTCATTAATTTCATCCAATAATAAAAGTATTGCAGTAAAACATGTTTCTACAGCCGAACGCAAATTCCGGCAGACGTTTAATGCATGCGATTGATCAATATTAACAATAATTAAATCTACTTTTCCTTCGTGCGCCTGCCTCGAAACTTGTCCTGTTGTGTTTTTAGTATAAACAGTCATACCCTCGCCTTCCAATAGTTTTAAAAATCGTTCACTCCCGGATATATCTTTTCCCAGTATCAATATTGTTGCTTCCACTCACCCTCCTTTTTTTAATATAAAGATAACTCAATTGAGAGTTTTTATCAATATCTATTGGCGGTGATAGGTTACAAAACGCTTTTTTGTAGAATTTACATCATAACATTTACAATTTTTTGAATTTATCCTCATAAAATATCCATTTGATTTTTTTACAAACTATCCGTAACACGTTGCAAAATAATAAGATAATGGAATGTCGCCCAACCAACACAAATCTTTTTCGCTGCTTGGCATTTTGGTTGACTATTATCCTCTCAAATAACAAAGAGAAAACAACCATGAAACAATATCAAATACAAATTTTAGTTCTCATCAGCATCTTGTTACTCTATTCAACTGTAGCAATCACAAACACGAATTATAATGATGTATTGGTTATCATAAATAACAACAGTCCTATTTCCGACAGTGTGGGAACTTATTTTGCATCCATAAGAAACGTTCCGTCCGTAAATATTATAAGAGTAAACGCATCTTGTGCTGAAGAAATCGACAGTTTAGAATTTAATTCTATCAGGACTCAAATTGAGAATTACATATTACAGAACAATCTTTTAGATACAATTAATTATATAGTTACAACTAAAGGAATGCCTCTAAAAATTAACAGAGGTAACACTTTTTCCACAAGTTCACCCTCGTCGTCACTCGAAAGCGAATTAACATTAATACTAAGTTCTTTATCAGGTAAAATCGGGAACAACGGTTTTACATTGTCGCCATATTTTTTAAGCACCGAACCCTTTTCCCGCTCTGTTTATGGGATTTATTTGGTCACACGTTTGGACGGATATAATTTGACACAGATTAAAAACCTGATAGATAAGGCGGCTGGTCCAATTTACGTAGATAGCACGTACAGTTTTGTACTCGATCAGGATCCTACGTGGAATAGTTCATTACCATTTTTAAATAATTCAATGTCAACTGCGCATAACAAAGTAATAGCAAAAGGTTATAAATCGACACTCGAAACTTCCACTCTGTACTTAACCGAACAAAGTAAAGTCATGGGTTATACTAGCTGGGGCAGCAATGATCGCAACTCGCATCTCTATACTCAGCATGCTCGTCCGCAAAATACTTGGACTCCCGGATCGATCGCAGAAACTTATGTCTCGACTTCAGGCAGGACATTCAGTGATCCCGTAGTTTACGGGCAATCGGTGATTGCCGACCTGTTATCGGAGGGTATTACCGGTGTCAAAGGCTATGTGTTTGAACCATACTCAAATGCGATGGCAATTGTCTGGGTATTGTTCGACAGATACACGGATGGTTTTAATATGGCAGAAAGTTTTTACAGCGCATCACGCGCTTTATCGTGGATGGATGTTGTAATCGGTGATCCGAAAATGAAAGTTTATACCGCCCAACAGCCCACACTACCTGTGCAGCTCTCCTCTTTTACAGGTATCATTTTAACTACCAACTCGGTTAAGCTGGAATGGTCGACAATCAGTGAAATAAATAACTATGGATTTTTTATACAAAAGTTTGATTATACATCACAAAGTTTCATCACCATTGAAAATAGCTTTCAGGCAGGAGCGGGACATACACTTATTCCACAATATTATTCTTGGATAGATGAAGAAGCAACGGGAAATGAAATTCAATACAGACTGAAACAGATAGATAACGACGGACTCGAACATTATCATGGTCCGATTACTGTTTTGAAAAATCCAACGAATGTTAAGGATACCAGTGTAAATCCAAAAGATTATGCAGTGTTAAGAAATTATCCGAATCCTTTCAATCCGAGTACAGAGATTCAATTCAACCTGGAACATAAAGAAAAAGTTTCGTTAAAAATATTCAATTCCCTCGGACAGGAAGTAGCTGTATTGGCTGACCAGCAACTTGAAGCAGGTAGTCATAAAATTAATTTCACCGCTAATTCCCTACCATCAGGAATTTATTACGCAGCGCTCCAAACAGATACAAAAAATCAAGTAACAAAAATGGCATTATTAAAATAAGGAAAAAAAATGTTTTATCCTCAAGCGACAAATAGACAATTATCATTAATTACTCCGAGACAAAATTCCGTTGTTTCACCCAGATTAGCCTGGATGATATATTACAAAGAAGTATGGAATGTAAAAAGGGTATGCGAAAAATTCAACATCAGCAGAAAAACGTTTTATAAATGGTGGAATCGCTATTTCAATTCAAACTATGATTCGAAAAGTTTAATGGATAATTCGAGAAAACCGCATAAATCTCCTATGGCAACTCCGCAGGATATTGTTCAAAAAGTGGTCGACGCACACTCGGTAACCGGTTACGGACAGAGGAGATTAAAGGTATATTTGTCCGATAATTTCGATATACATCTTTCTGAGCACACTATATGGAAATTGCTTAAAAAGTACAAAAACGCAAAACCAATGAATTCAAGATCGCCCGGAGACAAAATTCATATAGCAACAATATCGTTATTTAATAAGCATGGAAAATCCGCATCCATTTATACCGCAATCGATGATTCGACGCAAATGAGGATATCGAGAGCTTACAAAAATTTATCGATAAATAATACTGCTGATTTTTTAAAATTAATTATCGAGAAATATCCTTTTAAAATTAAAAAAGTGTTAACTCCCGATACATTAATATTTAAATCTCTGCAATTAGAGAATGAAATAAATACTATTTTGATTGAACAGCCGTCTGAATTGCTCAAAAAAGCGGAAATCGAACAACAGTTTTATTCTGCGGATGATGAGTCAGATAATCTTTTAAAAATTACTGATCTGATAACCCACGAATATATGGATCTGGAATTCGAATATATTGAGGATATCAATAGATATTTTGAGAAATATTTAAGTAAATACAATAACCATGAAAAAAATGAATATTTATCAGGATTGACTCCGCTTCAAAAATTAAGAACTTTTGACGGATTCCAAAAAATAAATTATTTCGAAACAGTTATTGCATAATATAATTTTTCCGTTTGGGTGCACTTGTATACGATCAATGACAATTTCCTCCCTGTTGCCATTGGATAAGTTTATGCAAGTGCATCTTAATTTTAATCAATGCTTTTCCTTCAGATTCAGGGAAATGTTTAGGCCGGGAATTTCATCAGATATTTCTGAAACTATCAAACCCACAATAATAATAGCTCCGCCAATGATACCTGTAATTCCGATAATTTCAGTTAACAGAATATATGCGATAATTGCAGCAAAGACCGGCTCAATAGTAAAAATCACTGCGGCTCGAGTTGGTGTCGTTTCTTTCTGCCATTTTGTTTGAAGATACAAAGTCAACATAGTTGCAAGCAAAATCAGATAGACAAAAGAGAAGAACAGGTTTGAAGATGGCTGAAAAATAATATTTTCAAACAGTAAAGCGGCAGTCAAACTTAAAATTCCGTTCGTCACAAGCTGAATAAATGTAAGTTGAGCGGGATCTCCTTCCTGCGTTGCAGTATCGAGATAAACAATATAAACTGCAAAGACTATAGCGCAGACGAGATTTAAACCATCGCCAAAATTAAATTCAGATCCTTTTGGAGAAGTCAAAATATACAACCCCGCTGTTACAATCAAAACTCCGATTGCATTACCTAACATCGGTGCTCGTTTTTGCATGATAAATTGAAATATCGGAGTAAATATTACCATAGTGCCTGTCAGGAATGCTGCTTTAGAAGCTGTTGTCGTCTGAAGTCCGATCGTCTGACTAGCGAAACCTAAAAACAATAATATGCCGAGAACACTCCCTTTTTGAATTGTCTCAAGATCTATTTTTTTTAAATTTTTCCAAAAAATAATATAAAACAAAAATGCTGCGATAATAAATCTTACAGCTATAAAAAAAAGTGGGGATATTTCGTTTAGAGATCCCTTTACTATTGCAAATGTGCCTCCCCAAATGACTGTGGCACCCAGGAGTATTATTTCAGCTTTTCGACGTTTTGTCAATTTATAGGATTATTTCATTTTTACAATTTTGAATACTGCTCAAACAGTTTTCCCCATTGTGTCTGTTCTTTCCAGTTTTCAAATACTTTTTTATCTATGAAGGGCCACCGATAAAAATCGTGGTAAATTTCCGAACCTGCCACAAAAATATGAACAAGCGGTGTATGAAAAAAAAATTTCTGCAATCCTTTTAACGGTCCGAACCATAATATATCACCGATTAAACTTGCACCATTATCACCGACTTCAAATTTCCAATTTTCATTTGAAATATCGGCGCCTTTAATTTCTATATCACGCACATCACCAACTCCAAGTTTATCGTTATGCGCAAGGTTTATATATTCAATGGACAAAGGATCAAAGCCCATCATTTTAGCTGCAACAGCATCGATAGCTACCTGATCCGAGCTAGCAAGAATATAATTCTTTATAACCGGTTTCATAGTGCGAGGTCCGGGACCGTTTCCGGAAGTTGTTCCATCCATTACAGCAAAAATTCCGGTATGAATTTCCTTTTGTATTGCCAATAAATCAACTAATGTTTTGTCTATCCAGCTATGAGTATAATGCCGCTTTGTGTTTAATAGGCCTCCGAAAGCGTTTTTCATCGCCCCGGTAGTAGTCGTATATATATGGCATTTTACAGTTGGGAGATGAATGATATTCTTACCGAAAAAATAATCCGGAATATAAATCCCCTCTTTATATATTTTGGGGAGTACTCTCATTTTTGCTTTTGGCGTGTACTCTATCCATTTCATATCTTCCTTTTTAAAATTATAAAGGACCGGAATATTATATTTTTTGAATATCGGAAGATAATTATTTAAGTCCTCGCCTTTAAATGCGTTTGTTACAACGGTTTTATTTTGAACGCACACTACATCTTCAAATCCGGATTTCTTCAAAGCTAAAATTGTTCCTTCAAGCTGCCATGGAGTAGTGTTGGCTCCGGGAAAAGGAAAATGCCATGAAATATTATCCTTTAATATCGTTGTAGTACCTTGTCGGAGTGTTTCATTCATTCCGGATAGCTGAAGTAATTTTTCATAATCCTCCAGAACCGTTGAAGGGGAAGTTTTTATTACAGCAACACTTGATTTCATGTTATCTCCAATATATAATTGTTGAAGCAGTAAGAAACCATAAAAGTAAATTAATCATCATCGGAATATCTTTTACGATTGTAAGGGCAGGATTCCATCCTTCTTCCCTTTTGTGAACTAGATACAAATATCGGAATATTCCGTATAATACAAATGGAACTGTATATATCAGATGTTTGGTACCAAATTTACTTATGGTTTCATCTGAGATTGTGTACAGAGCATACGACATTACTGTAGATGCCGTAACGATGCCGATCATTTGGTCGAGAAATTGCTCGCTATAATATCCCAAAACTATTCGGTGAGTATTTGCATTATTTTCCAATTGCACCAATTCAGTTCTTCTCTTACTAAAACCGAGAAACAATGCAATCAAAATCGTACAGATTATTAGCCATTCGGATGTCGGGACCTTTATCAATACCGCACCAGCATAGATTCTAAGGACAAATCCGAAAGCTATCGACATTACATCAATGATTACGATTTTTTTCAGACTTAAGGAATAAAACACGTTGAATATCAGATATCCTGTCGCTATCAAAGCGAATGCGATATTTAAGAAGAACGCACAAATTATGGAACAGGACGCCAAAAGTAAAACGGCAACTATACCGTAATTTTTTTTCAACATACCGCTTGCTATCGGACGTTTTGATTTCAGAGGATGAAGTTTATCTTTTTCGACGTCTATCAAATCGTTAAGTATGTAAACAGAACTGACTATCAATGAAAATATTATAAATCCTACAAAAGTGATTATTACATCATCTACGATCAGTAAGTGTTCCGAGAAAACTAATGCAGCAAAAATAAACAAATTTTTGATCCATTGATGGGGACGCATTGATATTATGATTTGATAAATAGTTTGCATTTATTTTTATATAATTTTGTTTGCAATTAAATAATTATTAAAATACGGCTTGTTCCTCGTAAATACCAAATACTTCCGTTAACTTATTGCACATTTCTCCAAGTGTAACATATGCCAGTGTACATTCTATCAAAAAAGGCATTAAATTTTTTCCATTTTTTGAAGCTTCCAAGAGAGCTGATAGCGTGTCTTCGGCTTTCTTATTATCGCGTGTAGCACGGACTTCGTTACAGCGCTGACGTTGTTTAATTTCTACATCCGGGGAAATCAATAGGATGGGGATCTCAATTTTTTCATTTTCTTCAATATAATCGTTTACTCCAACGATTATTTTTTCTTTCCTATCTAATTCCAACTGGTATTGATAAGCGGCATTTGCAATTTCCTTTTGGAAAAATCCATTATCTATAGCCGGTATTACTCCACCTTGGGCATCAATCTTTGCAAAATATTCTTCTGCTTCCTTTTCCATTTTATCTGTCAGAGCTTCGACAAAATAACTACCTGCGAGCGGGTCAATCGTATTGGTTACTCCTATCTCATGAGCAATTATTTGTTGCCTCCTTAAAGCAATCTTCACAGCTTTCTCGGAAGGTAGGGCAAGTGTTTCGTCCATCGAATTTGTATGAAGTGATTGTGTACCTCCAAGAACGCCTGCGAGAGCCTGATATGCTGTTCTCACAATATTGTTTTCTGGTTGTTGTGCGGTGAGCGAGCATCCGGCAGTTTGCGTGTGAAATCTGAGCATCCATGATTTCGGGTTTTTTGCTTTATATTTATTTCGTAACCTCTTAGCCCAAATTCTTCTGGCAGCTCTATATTTTGCAATTTCTTCAAAAAAATCGAGATGCGAATTGAAAAAGAAAGATATTCTCGGCACAAATTCATCAACATCAAGTCCGCGTTTAATACCAGCCTCAACGTAAGCAAAACCATCTGCCAGTGTAAAAGCCAATTCCTGAACTGCTGTTGAACCTGCCTCGCGGATATGATACCCGCTAACTGAAACAGGATTCCATTGCGGGACTTCCTTATTAAGATATTCAAACATATCCACAATCAAACGCATTGACGGTTCCGGTGGATATATCCATTCCTTTTGCGCGATATATTCTTTCAGGATATCTGCTTGGATGGTTCCTCTTAGTTCTTTTAAATTTACTCCCTGTTTTATTGCTACAGCAATATAAAAAGCCATCAGCATAACTGCGGGAGCATTTATGGTCATTGACGTAGATATTTTCTCAACAGGTATACCTTTTAGCAAAACTTCCATATCAGCCAATGAAGATATAGATACACCACATATTCCTACCTCTCCTTGAGATAGCGGATCATCCGCATCACGACCCATAAGAGTAGGCAGATCGAATGCAATGGATAAACCCGTCTGACCGTGCTTTAACAAATAATGATAACGTTCATTCGAATCTTCCGGTGTTCCGAAACCCGCAAATTGCCGCATTGTCCAAAGTCTTCCCCGGTACATCGAATGGTGAATGCCTCTTGTGTACGGATATTCGCCGGGGAAACCAATATCCGATAAATAATTTATTTGTGAGATATCATCCGGTGTATACAACGGTTCGATATGTTCGCCTGACACAGTTGTGAATTTCACAGGCCGTTGCATACCTGATTGTGAGGATTTTTTTTTCCAATCAAATTTCCCTTTTTTTATTTCGTCATGATTCATACATTATTCCGCTAATTTTAGTTTATATCTTTTTTTAAAGATAGTAATATATTGAGATTTTTTCAACGCGCCTATCCGTACTAAATTGTTTACAAATGTTTGTAAATATCTATCCAAGTCGGCCGAATCGTTTGGCTAATTCATCCAGCGACAATTTTACTACAACCGGTCTACCGTGCGGACATACATACGGAACTTTGGATGAAAATAACTGCTCGATCAATGATTTCATTTCATATTGATTTAACGGATCTCCAAATTTAATTGCCCCCTTGCATGCAAACGATTTTGCCAAATTGTCACGCGGTTCTAATTTCAGGTTGTGCTCGTTTTCCTTATACAAATCAATAATATCCAGTAAAATTGACGCCTCCTGACCGGACTTTACATCAACAGGTATACCTTCCAGGACAAAAGTTTTATCCCCAAAAAGTTTAACTTGAAATCCAAGAACTTCGAGATCACTCAGCAATTCGCTTAATATTGCGGCATCTCCGGAATTTAATTCAAATGTGTGTGGAAATAACAATTGTTGTGTTTTGCTGTGAGCCGATGAAAAATTCGAGACTGCTTTTTCGTAAAGTACTCTCTCGTGTGCTGCATGTTGATCGATGATCATCACTCCGCTTTCGATAGGCATAAGTATATACTGATTATGCAATTGAAGTAATTGAGGTGAAAATGCTAAATCTTCTTTCTTATTATCTTTCGAATTTTCTAAAGTGTCATCATTTTTAGCTTGCCTGAAAATAAAATCATGCTGAATTTTAATTCCGTTGTCCGTACCAAATCGACCATAATTTATCTGAGTATCAGGAGTCATTTGAGATTTGTCCGAATATACCGGAGAATATCTTAAGTTAATAAAAGGAGAATCTGTCGAAGATATATTTACGGCAGGAATAAGATTATTTTCCTGCAAAGTTTCGCGAACTGTTCGATTAATCATCTGGTAAACTACACGTTCATCCTGAAATTTTACTTCTAATTTAGACGGATGAACATTAACATCGACACGTTTCGGATCGATTTGTAAATACAAAATAAAAAATGGATAATTTCCTTTTTCGAGTATATTTTCGTATGCCTGAAACACCGCATGGTTGAAATTTCGACTGACTATATAACGATTATTTAGAAAAATAAATTGTTCAACTCGCGTTTTACGGGCAAAGTCCGGTTTACTAACAAATCCATCAACGGTGAGTATTCCATGGCTCTCAGATTCAGGATATTCCTTAATTTTAATTAGGGACTCAGCAGTTCTGTTACCGAAAATATCTTTTGTTCGGGATTCGACAGTGTTCGGAAGTAGATTGAAAACTGTATCATCACCGCTAATAAATTTAAAATGAATTGCAGGATTTGATAAAGATGCACGGACAATTGTATCAAAAATATGTTTGAATTCAATATTCTTATTTTTCAGGAATTCTCTGCGGGCAGGAGTATTGAAGAAGAGATTTTTTACTATTATCGATGTCCCGATTTCATGAGCTTCTTTAGAAATTTCTTTTATCTCAATCCCCTCAATTTTAATTTTAGTAGCAACATCTGTCTCTTTTGTTCGGGAGATCAGTTCCACCTGTGACACAGCAGAGATAGAAGCTAATGCCTCGCCCCTGAAACCCAATGTGTGTATATTTTCTAAATCTTCATATGTCGAGATTTTGCTTGTAGAATGACGTTGAAATGAAACTGGTACATCTTCCTCGCTAATACCCGAGCCATTATCAATTATCTGTATAAAATTCTTTCCACCATCCTTAATAATAATTGTAATTTTTGATGCTTCAGCATCAATGGAATTTTCTAATAATTCTTTTACAACTGAAGCCGGACGCTGTACAACTTCTCCTGCAGCAATTTTGCTTGCGAGATTTTCAGGCAGTATGTTTATTTTATTCATTATCCGATTTTATATTATTTTAATTAATTAAACCGATTCCGGAAATATTATTTAATGTAATTTTCCCGTTGATCGTTTCAACACCTTTAAAGGGATCATTTTTTATTAACAAATTCCCGTCTAAATCCACATAATCAGCCAATGAAGCGATATGTGATGCCGCTGATATACCTACAGAACTTTCGATCATACAGCCAAGCATTATTTTTAAGCCGAAATACTTTGCGAATTGGATAAGTTCCAAAGATTTTCGCAATCCACCGCACTTCATAATTTTTATATTTATACCGTCAAAAGCATCTTTAATTAGAGCTAAATCATTTATATTCACTAAACTTTCATCTGCAATTATGGGAATATTTACATTTTCTTTTAACCACGCATGACCTTCAATATCAGAAGATTGGAGTGGTTGTTCTACGAATTCTATTCCGAATTTTTCCATTGCCATAATTTTTTCAAGTGCAACTTCCTTATTTTTCCAACCTTCGTTAGCATCCACCCGTATCGATTTATCGGTGAGGTCTCGGACCTTTTTTATGATCTCGATATCATCATCCGTTCCGACTTTTATTTTTAATACATGAAAGTTTTTTGCCTGTTTTACTTTTTCCTCTATCAAATTTAAATCGTCAATACTTATGGTAAATGAAGTCGAAGGTATTTTTGTAGAATTAAATCCAAAATATTTCCAAAGAGGGATATTCATTTTTTTTCCGATCCAGTCGTGTAATGCTATATCCAGAGCGGCTTTTGCTGAGTAATTGCCTGCTCCTACCGAATCAAAATCACCAAGTATTTCTTCAAGTAAAAATTTATCCTCATGATGGGCAACACTGATTTTCTTTAAAAATTCAATAACTGTAGTTTCATTTTCATTATAGCGTGGCGATGGAGCTGCTTCACCGATGCCTGTTATACCGTCATGGTCAATTTCTACTATAACTCTTTTGACACTGTTTTTGGTATCTCTCGAAGTTTTAAAAGGATAGTTTAATTTTAATTCAATTTCCCTGAAACGCAGATTCATTTTTATGTAATTAATTTATTTTTTCAGTTCTATCAAAAAGAGCATCAACAAAGTATTTGCGATTGAACGGCTGGAGGTCTTCAATCCCCTCAC
>CAYTID010000002.1:31194-70476 GCA_964437735.1 uncultured Ignavibacteriaceae bacterium
AACACCGATGAACCGTACTGGAATATTTAATTCCTGACTAACAGCGAGGACTACACCCCCTTTTGCGGTTCCATCAAGTTTCGTCAATACGAGTCCTGTTACTCCTACTACACTGGAAAATTGCTTTGCTTGCTGAATAGCGTTTTGGCCCGTGGACGCATCGAGGACCAATAATATTTCATGCGGTACATCTGGTCTGATTTTTTGTAAAACCCTTTTTATTTTCTTTAACTCTTCCATCAAATTAACTTTTGTATGAAGCCTTCCTGCTGTATCTATGATAATCACATCGGTATTTTTAGAAATACCCGAATTCAAAGAGTCAAAGGCAACGGCAGCCGGATCTGAACCTTGATTTTGTTGAATTATTTCTACTCCGGCTCTGGCTGCCCAAATCTCCAATTGTTCATTTGCCGCCGCTCTGAAAGTATCAGCAGCCGCGATTAGAACTTTCTTACCGGCATTTTTATAATTAAAGGCGATTTTACCAATTGTTGTAGTTTTACCGACTCCATTTACTCCAACCACCATTATAACATACGGTTTGAGGTCGGATGGCAACGCATAAGGGTCATTATTTGCTTGAAAATCGCTTATAAGAAGCTTTTCTACTTCTTCCCTCAATAATCGGTCGAGTTCTGCAGGATTTTCATATTTTTCTTCTTTGACCCGCTCTTTTATATTTTTGATGATTGTCAACGTCGTTGATAATCCGACATCTCCCAGAATTAAAATTTCTTCCAGATTATCAAGTAAATCGTCATCAATCTTACTTTTACCTATAATCAAGCGTTGGACTTTTGCTACAATATTTTCGCGAGTTTTTGTTAAGCCTTCTTTTAATTTTTCAAATTTAAATTTATCGAAAAAACCCATTACAATTAATTATTCCTTTCAGGAAAGAATTTTTTTAATTTAAGAATGTATAAAACAAGAGATATTATAAGAAAAAGTACCGATAACCATATAAATATTATTTTGATACCATCCAATGCTGAAATATTCAACAGAACAAGAATTAATACTACAGACAGAAATCCGACAGTCATTTTTCCGATTAAATTGGATTGGGGTATAATTTGAAATGATGATTTCATGTAACAACCGCCAAACAAAATAAGCAAATCTCTGCCGATGACTGCTATTACAAACCATAAAGGAAGATAATTTTGTATCGTTAAAATCAGTGTTACCGTTCCGATTACAATTTTATCTGCGACAGGATCAATAATCTTTCCGAATTCTGTTACCTCACCATATTTTCGTGCGAAATATCCGTCTAACCGATCTGTAAGTATTGCAATAATCCCGATACCAAGGACATAATACCTGGACGTTTGTGAATTATCTAACAGCAAAATGATTATCGGAATGCTGAGAAGTAAACGCACGAAACTTAAAGTGTTTGATATATTAAAATACTTTCCCAATTATTTATCCAAATCATTTTTTAAAATTCTTTTTCTATCGTAACAGATAATCGACATAAAAACAAAAAGTCCATACCTTACACAATTTTCTTTCCACTAATTTAAGATAATAATTTTCCTTGTAATATTTAACAACCTGAAAAGAATCGTATTAATCAAAAATTGAAATGCTAGTATCAGTTTTCCAATTTTTGTCATCAAGATTCGGGTAATCGGTAGTAAAATGCAAACCGCGGCTTTCTTTCCTGATCTGGGCACTTCGTATAATCAATTCTGCTGTCAAAGCAAGATTTCTTAATTCAATTAAACCCTCTGTGACCTTGGTTTTTTTATAGAAATGTTCGATTTCATCCTTTATAAATAAAATTCTTCTGAAAGCTCTGTCTAACCTAAGGTTTGATCGAACAATCCCAACATAGTCCCACATGATTTCCTGAATTTCACGTCTACCATGTGAAATCAGAATCCATTCTTCCATATTAAATGTACCACTATCGTCCCAGCCTGGAATAGTTGGGAATTTTATATTGATTTTTTTATTCGATTCAATGGCAATAATAGAAGCCCGATGAGAGAACACAATAGCTTCAAGCAGTGAATTACTCGCGAGTCTGTTTGCCCCGTGTACACCGGACATTGTCACTTCACCGCACGCCAGAAGATTTTTGATATTTGTTTTACCATCGATATCGGTAACAACTCCTCCGCAGGAATAATGGGCTGCCGGAACTACGGGGATCATTTCCTTTGTGATATCAATTTTATATTTAGTAAGGCATGTGTTGTATATAAATGGAAATTTTTCTTTAACTGATTCTTCAGAGAGATGTGTCAAATCGAGCAAAACATTTTCATCACCTCGTTTTTTTAATTCAACATCTATGGCTCTGGCTACTATGTCACGAGGAGCTAATTCCAGGCGTTCATCATATTTTGGCATAAACCTATCGCCTGATTTTGTTCTCAGGAATGCACCAAATCCCCGAACTGCTTCAGATATTAGAAAAGCCGGCGATCCGGATTGATACATTGATGTTGGGTGAAATTGAATAAATTCCATGTTTCCGATCACTGCACCTGCGCGAAAAGCCATCGCAATCCCATCACCAGTTGCGATCAACGGGTTTGTTGTGTGTCGGTACACGTGCCCTAATCCTCCTGTAGATAACATGGTAACATTTGCTAAAAATTTATGTACTACTCCCGAATCAGCATCTAATACGTATGCTCCCCAACAATGGATTTCAGAATATTTTTGTACATCCAGCCCAAGATGATGTTCAGTAATGAGTTCAATAGCAATATGGTTTTCAAATACCCGAATATTTGGATGTCGAGATATTTCCTGCAGTAAGGCTCTTTCAATTTCGCGTCCTGTAAGATCCTCAGCATGAACAATTCTGTTACGTGAGTGCCCCCCCTCTCTTCCTAAATCAAATTTGTCCTGTTCTTTTGTAAACCGGGCACCGAAATCGATCAATTCTTTTAAACGTTGGGGTCCTTCAGTTACCAATATTCTGACGGCATCTTCATGACATAAACTTGAGCCCGTTTTCAATGTATCATTTATATGTAAATCAAATGAATCATCTGTACCAAAGACACTGGCAATACCTCCTTGCGCATAATTAGTATTAGATTCAGCTTTTTCTTTTTTGGTAATAACTGCAACCGTTCCGTGATGAGCTACCTTCAATGCGAAAGATAAGCCGGCAATCCCACTGCCGATCACTAAAAAATCTGTCCGAATTTCCAAAATTTATATCCTATATTTATAAAGTTTCAAAAACCGCTTCAAATTGACTAATCGCAAAATCGACTTCTTCTTTATTTAAAATCAATGGTGGTAGAAGTCGGATTACATTATTGTTTGTACAATTAACCAACACACCTTTATCTAATAAGCTCTTAACAATATTTGCACATTCTGTGTTAAGTTCAATTCCTATCATCAATCCTCTTCCTCTAACTTCCTTTACTAAGGTGTGATATTTAACCATTAATTCATTCAGTTTTTGCCGGAAGTAAATTCCAACATTTTCAGCATTTTCCATAACTCCATTATCTAAAATTTCTTTCAGGGTAACATATCCTGCGGCACATGCCACCGGATTACCGCCAAAAGTAGTCCCGTGAGCTCCGACTGTAAACACATCGGCAACTTCTTTATTTCCAAGAAAAGCCCCAAGAGGCAGTCCGCCTCCAAGTGGCTTCGCAATAACAATGATATCGGGCTTCATGTTAAAATGTTCATACGAAAATAATTTACCCGTACGTCCTAAACCAGACTGAATTTCATCTGCAATAAGTAAAAAATTGTATTTTTGTCTCAGTTCATTAATTTTCGTTAGAAAATTGGGTGAGGCTTCATTTATCCCCCCTTCGCCTTGTATTAATTCAATAACAATGGCTAATGTATTTTCGTTGATGCTTCCTTCCAGTTCTACGATGTCATTGTATTTACAAAAATTGGTATGTTCTAAAAAAGGTTCATATCCGTTCCTGTATTTTTGTCTTCCAGTTATTGAGAGCGACCCCATGGTTCTTCCGTGGAATGAACCATCGAAAGATAGAATGTCGGATTTGTTTCTCGATTTCCCCCATTTCCGTATTAATTTTATTGCTCCCTCCATCGCCTCCGTACCGCTGTTTGAAAAAAATATTTTTTCAAATCCGGTGTTATTTATTAATAATTCAGCTAATTCAATTTGAGGAGCCTGCAAAAATAAATTTGAAACATGTATGTAATTTTCGATTTGTTGTTTGATCGCATCTTTAATAATCCTATTATTGTATCCAAGGGCATTTACCGCAAGTCCCCCGAATAAATCCAAGTATCTCACACCACTTTTTGAAATTAAATAACAACCTTCACCTTTTTCAATTTCAATATCCAGACGCTGATAAGTTTTAAAAAAATATTTCTCTTCCTTTTCTTTAAGAGTCATTAATTGCCCGCCATTTTATTTAAAAGGTTATATAAAAATTTCACGTTTAATTCGAGGCGACTCAAGTTATCCCGGTTTTTTATTAAAAAATCCGAGAGCTTTATTTTATTATTTTGATTCATCTGTGCTTTCAGGCGGTTGATAACATCTTCCCGGCAAATTGAATCACGTTTCATAACACGGTCAATACACATATCTTCCGGAGCATCAACAACAATCACATAATCCAGAATTTCATCGACCTTCGCTTCATATATCAACGCTGCTTCAATAAAAGCAGTTTTGTGATTTCCGGATTTTTCTAAAAGATCAAATTCATTTTTAATAAAATCGATAACTTTTGGGTGAACAATTTTTTCGAGTGTTTCTTTTAATTGTGAATCAAGAAAAATTAGCTTCGCAAGTTTTTTTCTATAGATAAAACCGTCGGGTAAATAAATATCTCCCCCAAACACTTTTTTCACCTTTTGTTTTATTACAGGTTCCGTATCAAGAAGATTTTTTGCAATTACATCTGCATAAAAAACTTTTGCTCCAAGTTTTTCCAGTATTTTGGAAACTTCCGATTTCCCCGTTCCAATACCTCCTGTAATTCCAATTTTAAGCATTTTTCCTAAATGTAATATAAAAGCCAGTTAATTATTTATCCGTTATTTAGCGTATGAAACTACTCTGCGTTCTCTGATAATAGTAGCTTTTATTTGACCGGGATATTCAAGCTCTTCTTCAATTTTTTTTGTTATATCGTGAGCGAGAAGATCAGCCCTTGCGTCATCTATTTTATCAGGCTCTACCATTACTCGTATTTCTCTGCCGGCTTGTATAGCATAGCATTTTGATACTCCATCGAACGATTGAGCAAGTGTTTCTAATTTTTCTAATCGTTTTATATAACCCTCAACAGATTCACGTCTCGCACCCGGACGAGCGCCGCTGACAGCATCAGCTGCCTGAACCAAAACTGCTATCGGTGTTTCCATTGGCATATCTTCATGATGCGATCCAATTACGTTAACAACGAGAGGATTTTCGTTGTATTTTTTTGCAAAATCATATCCGATCAGTGCATGCGGACCATCAACAGTTTTGTCGACAGTTTTTCCGAGATCATGAAGTAATCCCGCCCGTCTGGCAATAATTGCATCTAATCCCAATTCAGCAGCCATTATACCGGTTATATGAGCTACTTCCATACTGTGCGTCAGTAAATTTTGTCCGTATGACGACCTGTATCTCATTTTTCCGACACATTTTAATATTTCCGGATGTCCATTGTGAAGACCTAGTTCAAGAAAAGCGCTTTCGCCCGCCTTCAAAATTTCGTCTTCTACATCATTTTTAACTTTTTCAACAACCTCTTCTATTCGAGCCGGATGTATTCGACCATCCGACATAAGGCGCTCGAGAGATATTCGGGCAACTTCACGGCGAATAGGATCAAAAGAAGATAAAATCACAGCTTCAGGAGTATCATCGACTATTACATCAACACCGGTAGCAGATTCAAAGGCTCGTATATTTCTCCCCTCACGACCGATAATCCTTCCCTTCATCTCATCGCTTTGAATATTTAATACGCTTACCGTTGATTCAACCGAACAATCAGCGGCATATCTTTGAATTGATTGAATTACTAATTTTTGGGCATCTTGCTTAGCATCAATTTTCGCCTGATCCCTGATGTTCTTCATGATAGTTGCAGCTTCATTTTTAGTTTCTTGCAACAAATTATCCATCAGCATTTTTTTGGCTTCTTCTGAGGTTAATCCTGCTATTCTTTCCAGACGAATATTTTGGTCATGTTGGAGTTTGAGAACTTCTTGTGTCTTCTCATTAATCCATTTTGTCTTTATCTCAAAATCTTTTTTTTGTGCTATTTGTTCGAGATCTTTTTTATTAATAAGATCGACTTTTTTATCAAAATTCTCTTCGCGCTGGGCTAATTGCTTTTCGAACGAAGCCAGTTTATTTTTTTTCTGATTTACTTCATTATCGAATTCTTGTTTTTTCTTGTACCATTCGTCCTTGACTTCAAGTAATTTTTCTTTTTTTATGGCGTTAGCTTCCTTTTCAGCATTTACGATAAACTGTTTTGCCCGTTCTTCCGCCGTTGCGATCTTATTTTGTCCACTTTTATTATTAAGATACCACCCCAGATAAAAGCAAACCACTATGGTTACCACGAACATGGGTATAAGTATGTAAATTTCAGTCATAAAAACTCCATATTTTCAAATTTATTTTAAAAAAAAAGCCACACTTAAACTATAGATCAAGGTCGTTAAGAACCTCATTTTAACACGGTGGGTACCTGCCAGGACGATTCTTACTTCCACTGTGGTGTATCGTTAAATACAACCATCCCGAATTTCGGGTGAGGCCTGTAATATGCCGCCCTTGAGTCAAGTTCCCTATAAATATAACTTGTCAGGTTCTTAATTTGTGTTGACTACGGTTAACGGTGTGGCTTTAAAAAAGCACATTATTTATAAGAACAAGAAACTGATAGAAAATTATAAAATAACTTTATTGTTCGAGAATTTTATCAAGGTATTCATTCATTTTATTTATTTCTTCTTGAGCGCCATGAATGAACTTATTTGATTTCTCGCGTTCCTTAAATAAGTCTTCAGTAATATTTAAGGCTGAAAGTACGGCAACAGTTAGCGGGGGTTGTTCAGGAATTTTATTATGTATCGAATGAATCATTTCGTCGACATAATTTGCAACCTTTTTTGTCAATTCGTCACTCTCTCCACGTAATGGATACTCAGTGCCGAATATTTTTACCCTGATGCTTTTGCTATCAGTTGCCATATTTTTCTTTTTCGTAAGTTATTATTATTTCCAACTGTTAATTTTCCGTACCATGAGTCAATTTTGTTTACAAATGTGAGTTAATTTTTGAGATTAACTCGATAATCCGTTTTTTTAAAGCTTCCTTATCAGCGGGAGAGAGAGAATCATCACTAACTGATGTATATAATTTTGAGTTTTCTGATTTTAAGCGCGAAATCTCTAAATCTTTTTCGCTAATATTTTTTGTGATTCCCTCTAATTTCTCGACCAATTGGGAATATTGAAGTTTTAATTCTTTGTTTTCGTCCCGGAGCAGATAGATTACTTCAGATGTTTTCCGGATTTTTTCCCAAAGGGATTTTAATTCAGTCTCAATTTCTTTGTGATCTGTCATAGGTTTTAAATTTGTGTCAAGATTTTGATATTCCAAGCCTAGAATCTCCTAAATTATTAGGATTATTTTCTTAAAATTGCATTAAAATCTTTTTGTAAACCATTCACAACTTTATTTATAACTATATCAATTTCATTATCAGTTAAAGTCTTAATTCTGGATAAGAAATGTAATGAAAAAGCGCAACTTTTCTTATCTTTCCTTATTTGATCGCCTTCATAAATATCAAATATCTCTACCGACACCAACAATTCTCCGGCATAGCTTGTTATCTTTGCTTTAATTTCAGCAACCGGAATTTTCCTTTCAACCACAAATGCCAAATCTCGTGTTATCATTGGGAAACTTGGCAGCAATTTATATCGCTTCGTAACAGAGATAAATTTTCTTAATTTATCAATACTTAACTCAGCGACGGCTACATCTTGTTCAATATCATATTGCTTCAGGATTTCCTTACTAACACTTCCGATATATCCCACTTCAAAGTCTTCTATTTCAATGGATATCACCGAATCAACTAAAGCTTTAGTAGTAGAATACGGAATAAATTTATATTTGTCAAGTAAAATTTTTTCAAAAAGATCTTGTATATCCCCTTTAATGTCAAAAATATCTGAAAACCGTTCATTCTGATACCATTTTTGAGTTTCTGAGAAACCTGTTCTGATCATTATCAGGCGTCGTTCTTCAATAAAATTTAATTTATTTCTCTCTTTTGCTTTTTCCGGGACTGTAAAATAGACCTTACCTAGTTCAAACAAATTTAAATTTTTATTTTGTCTATAAACATTATATCTGATGACTTCAAGCATTGATGTAAGCATTGATGTTCTCATCGAAGCCATATCTCGGCTTATCGGATTTAGTATTTCGACGAAATTCTCTGTTACTTGAGTTGCAGTATCCTTTCTTTGTAAACTATTTGTAATAACTTCGTTGAATCCGCGACCCGATAACCATATTGCAAATTCATCCTCAATGTTAAGCTCGGAAGATTTTGATGAAAATTTTAAATTAGTAGATGTTTTGGTTTCAATATTATCGTACCCATACAGCCGCGCTATTTCCTCGATCAAATCGATTTCTCTTTCAATATCAGGACGATAAGTCGGTATACTAAATTTAATTTTCCCTTTGGTTGAAGATATTTTATTAATACCAATTGAAGATAGAATTCTAACTATTTCTGATTCCTTTAATTCAGTTCCTAAAATTTTGTTTACATTTTTTACTTGTAAATCTACTTTAAGCGGTTTTATCTTTAGTTTATATTTGTCGGCTATTTTTGATGATATTGATCCCCCGGCGATTTCAACAATCAAATGAGCAGCACGTTCTATGGCATACGAAGTTATGTTCGGATCTGCTCCGCGTTCGAATCTTGTTGAGGCATTTGTGGATATCCCTAATTTCTTTGATGTTGATCTGATATTTTGTGGATTAAAATAAGCGCTTTCAAGAAGAATGTTCACAGTATTTTCAGATATTTCAGAATCAGCGCCACCCATTACCCCAGCGATGGCTAATGGCTTTTCGGCATCGCAAATTAACAGCATGCCTGCTTTTAATTCTCTGCCTTGGCTGTCGAGCGTTACTATATGTTCACCATCAATAGCCTGTCTAACGATAATTTCTTGTCCTGCTATTTTATCATAATCAAAAGCATGAAGTGGTTGTCCGGTTTCCATTAACACGTAATTCGTTATATCGACTATATTATTAATTGGACGAACACCAACCAACTGTAAACGTTCTTGCATCCATTTTGGTGATGCTTTTACTTTCACATCGGATAAAACCAATGCTGTATATCTCGGACAGTTGAGGGTATCCAAAACATCTATTTTAATTGATTTGTTGGACTTAGATTTGAAATCTATCGGAGGTACATATAATTTCTTTTTTAAGGCTGCTGCAACTTCTCTTGCCACTCCAATATGATTTAAACAATCTGGTCTATTTGGTGTAATACCAATATCATAGACAATATCGTTTAAATTGAAAAATTCAGCTAATGGAACACCAATTTCCGCATCATTGTCCAACACTAAAATGCCATCTTTGTCAGAACCAATAGCTAATTCATAAGCTGAACATATCATTCCGTGTGATTCTATTCCCCTAATCATAACATTCGATAGTTGAAAAGGCTTTTTTTCCGGATCGTGTTGGTTTTGGAGAATGATTGCCCCAATCAAACCGACTGCAACTTTTTGTCCGATTGCAACATTTTGTGCTCCGCAAACAATTTGTAATATCGCCGATTTAACATCAACTTTACAAACAGATAACTTATCAGCATTTGGGTGTTTGTTAACCTCCAGTACCGATCCAACTACAAAATTATCGTACTTTTTTCCCAAATACTCAATATATTCTACTTCCAAACCAGCTTTAGTTAATTTATCAGCAAGTTCTTCAGGTGATATATTAACTTTTACATAATCTTTTAACCAATTAAATGATATTTTCATAATTTATCGGAATTGTTTTAAAAATCGAATGTCATTGTCAAATAATAGGCGAATATCATCAATACCATGGCGGAGCATAGCGATTCTTTCTATGCCCATTCCAAAAGCATACCCGCTTACTACATCTGGATCATAGTTTACATTTTTATATAAATTCGGATCAACCATTCCGCATCCCAATATTTCTAACCATCCGGTATATTTACACACTCTGCATCCGCTTCCTGAACATAAAAAACATGTAATATCCATTTCAGCACTCGGTTCGGTGAAAGGAAAGAAACTCGGACGAAACCGATATTTTAACCTACTACCGTAAAATTGTTTAGCAAATGCAACTAATGTCCCTTTCAACTCACTAAATGTAACACCCACATCGATATATAAACCCTCAACTTGATGAAATAAACAATAGCTGCGCGAACTAATTGCTTCATTTCTATAGACCCTCCCCGGAGCGATTATTCTTATTGGCGGCTTTTGTTTTTCCATTACACGAATTTGTACAGGAGAGGTATGAGTTCTTAGTAAAATGTCTTCATTAATAAAAAAAGTATCTTGCATATCTCTGGCAGGATGATCTGGTGGGAAATTGAGTGCCTCGAAGTTATAATAATCACTCTCAATTTCAGGACCAAGAGCAATTTCAAAACCCATTCGCAAGAATATTGATTTTATCTCATTCAAAGTTTGAGTTATCGGATGGATGGAACCAATATTTTTTTGTCTTCCGGGAAGTGTTAAATCTAAAAATTTCTCAGTAGTGCTTTCCGAAATTTCAAATTGCTTCTTTTTATTATCGTAAATATTCTGTGCGTGATTACGAAGCTCATTCAGTATTTTACCGATAGTCGGACGTTCATCAGAGGCTACATTTTTTAAATTTTCAAAAAGTTCGGCGATAAGACCTTTGCGCCCAAGGTACTTTACTCGGTAATTCTCCAATTCCTCTATTGAATCAACTATAGACAAATCATCAACGATTGCCCTTTTAAGATTTTCAATCTTTTCTTTCATTTATATCCTTTATGATACAATTAAAAAAGAAAATCTTCCCATTCTCATAAATGAATATTATTCACAATCGTGAACAAAAGAAAATGGGAAGATTATTTTATTTAGAGAACAAATTTTACAACCTCGGCAAATGCTTCCGGGTTGTTTGCAGCTAAATTTGCCAATACTTTTCGATTGATTTCCAAGTCTTTCTTCTTCATAGCGTCTATTAACTGTGAATATGTAGTACCGTTCATGCGAGCTGCAGCATTGATCCGGGTTATCCATAGTTGACGGAAATCTCTTTTTTTCAATTTACGTCCTCGGTATGCATGTTGACCTGCTTTATCAATATGGTGCTTTGCTACCGTAAGGACTTTGCTTCTGGCACCCCAATAACCTTTCGCTCGCGCTAATATGCGTTTACGACGGCGATGGGAGGCAACTTTATTCTGCGAACGTGGCATAGTTGCTCTTTACTCCTTCTTATTAGTTAAATGTTAATTGTTAATTATGCAATAATTGCGTAATCCGTTTTGTTTCAGATTCTGATACAAGTGTCGATTTACGGAGATTTCTCTTACGCTTCGGACTTTTAGATGTTAAAATGTGACTTTTAAAAGCCTTTTTCCTTTTTATTTTTCCGGTACCTGTAATTTTAAATCTTTTCTTTGCTCCGGAATCGGATTTCATTTTAGGCATTAATACACCTCTTTTTATTATTGATCTGTTTTTTCTTTTGTGCCTTGTTTTTTCTTCGAGCCTTTGTCGGCTGCGAGTATCATTATCATTTGTCTCCCTTCCATTTGTGCTGGTTGTTCGACTTTTGCAATGTCCTGAATTTTTTCAGCTAATCGCAACAATATTTCTTCGCCTTGCTCTTTGTAAGTAATTTCACGTCCCTTGAAGAATACTGATGCTTTTACTTTATTGCCTGCTTCAATAAATGCTCGAGCGTGTCTTGCTTTGAATTCAAAGTCGTGTACATCCGTATTTATATGAAGACGTATTTCCTTCATTACAACCACCTGCTGATGCTTACGTTGGAGTTTTTCTTTCTTTGTAAGCTCATACTTATACTTTCCGTAATCCATAATTTTACAAACCGGTGGTGAAGCATTTGGTACTATCTCAATTAAATCTAATCCTTTTGCATTGGCATGAGCCATTGCTTCTTGAGGTGACATCACACCAATTTGCTGGCCATTTTCGTCTATCAAACGAATTCTGGATATCCTTATTTCTTCGTTCAGTCGGGGTGAATGTTGGTCTTTAATATTAATACTCCTATGTTGTTATTTGTTTTTCTTTTATTTCTATTTTGATCTCATTTAAAAAGTCATCAAAAGATTTAGTTCCTAGATCACCTTTTTTATGCTTCCTTATGGAAACTTTTTGTGAATCTCTTTCCTTATCGCCTACAATCAACATATATGGGGTTTTTTTTGTTTCCCAATCACGGATTTTGTAGTTAATTTTTTCATTCCGCAAATCAAGTTCAGCGCGAACGCCGTTTTCTTTAAGATTATTAAAAATCTTTAACGCATAATCCCTCTGAGAATCAGTTATGGGTAATACTGCGGCTTGAATCGGATTCAACCATAGTGGAAATTCACCTGCAAAATGCTCTATCAGAACTCCGATAAATCTTTCCAAACTTCCGAATGGCGCCCTGTGAATCACAACAGGTCTATGCTTTTGTCCATCACTGCCGATATATTCAAGATTAAACCTTTCCGGCATCACATAATCTACCTGAACGGTTCCAAGCTGCCAGTTACGACCGAGTGCATCTTTTACAATGAAATCAATTTTGGGTCCGTAAAATGCCGCTTCACCGGGAGCTATTTTATAATTTAAATTCATCTCTTCAGCCGCATCGATAATATCCTTCTCTGCTATTTCCCAAAGATTGTCGTCACCACCATATTTATCTTTATTCATGGGATCACGGAACGAGACTCTTGTCGTAAAACCTTTGAAGCCAAGCGTATTAAAAACAAGTTGAATTAATCCGATTACATCGCATAATTCATCCTTAAGTTGATCTTGGCGGACAAACATATGTGAATCATCCACGGTAAAACTTCTAACTCTCGTTAATCCGTTTAATTCACCCGACTGCTCATAACGATATACAGTACCAAATTCAGCGAGACGTATCGGTAAGTCCCGGTAACTTCTCGGCTTTGCGGCAAAAATCTGAAAATGATGAGGACAATTCATTGGTTTTAAAAGATATTCCTCATCTTCTACCTTTATTGGTGCAAATTGACTGTCTTTGTAAAACGGATAATGACCACTTGTTTTATACAGATTTATATTTCCAATATGAGGAGTTACAACGGAAAGATATCCGCGTTTTTTTTGCTCCTCTCGTAAGAATGTTTCCAAGACTTCTCGAATAACAGTCCCTTTTGGCAACCAGAGAGGAAGTCCGGCACCCACTTTTGGAGTTAAGAGGAATAATTCCAATTCCGATCCCAATTTTCGATGGTCACGTCTTTTCGCTTCTTCTAATCTAAATAAATAATCATCTAACTCTTTTTTCGAGGTAAATGTAATTCCATAAATTCTTTGAAGCATTTTGTTTTTTTCACGACCTCTCCAATATGCTCCGGCAACGTTCAGTAATTTAATAAACTTAATATATCCTGTACTCGGTATGTGTGGTCCGTAACATAAATCGGTAAATTTTCCGACTTGATAAATCGAGATTTTATCATTTTTATGTTCGTCTAATAATTCCAACTTATAATTATCGCCCTTTTCTTGGAAATACTTATAAGCATCATCCCAAGATTTCTCTTCCCTCTTAAATTCCAAATCTTGTTTGATGTACTCTTGCATTTTGTTTTCAATCACTTTCAAATCATCATTGCTAAGAGCATGATCACCCATGTCAATATCGTAATAAAATCCGTTTTCGATCGAAGGACCGATTCCGAATTTTGTTCCTGGGAATAATTCTTCAATAGCTTCTGCCATAATATGAGCAGAACTGTGCCAATAGGTTTGTTTCCCTCCTTCGTCATCCCATCGGAGTATTTTTACGGAAGAATCCTTTAAGATTTTTCTTGAGAGATCCCATATTTCACCGTTGACTTCAATAGCGAGAGCCTCTTTCGCCAATCGTGAACTGATACTTCCGGCAATTTCTTTTCCCGTGATGCCGGAGTCAAATTCTTTTACAGAATTATCAGGATATGTAATTTTTATTTTTGACATAAAATGATTCAATAAAAAATCGGAAATTATTCCGATTTTTTAATTCTTCAGAAAATATTTTCTTGTGGGTCCTACGGGACTCGAACCTGTGACCTCTACCATGTCAAGGTAGCGCTCTAACCAACTGAGCTAAGGACCCTATGGTGCCGGGGATCGGAATCGAACCGACATGGACTTTACAGTCCGCAGGATTTTAAGTCCTGTGCGTCTACCAGTTCCGCCACCCCGGCAAAACTTTAGAGGCGCCGGGCGGACTCGAACCGCCGAATAAAGGTTTTGCAGACCTCTCCCTTACCACTTGGGTACAGCGCCAAATTTTATCCTCTCAATAAAATACCCCGCCACCTGGTGGGAATTGGGGGCGGCGGGGCAAACTTGAAGAGGAAGTTATATTCCGATCGCTCGCGCGACCAAGGTAACTTATCATTGTTACCTCGAGCGGGAAACGGGACTTGAACCCGCGACATTCACCTTGGCAAGGTGACGCTCTACCAACTGAGCTATTCCCGCAATTTGATAGGGCTAATATACAAAACTTATCAATTTTTAGCAAGTATTTTAACTATTTCTCTACTATTTACCTTGTAATATATATTCATTACCGCAAAAAGTCAAGATGTAACAACTTATTACCAATCATTTAAATCAATTACTTGAATAATTAATGGAAATAGTTTATTTTATTTAAAAAATTATATCAATTTATGAATACGTTTATGAGAATGATTTTTTCACTTCTTTGCTTAATTATATTTCTTCCACAATTTATGGTAGGGCAGTTATTAGTTTTACAGACTGAATATACGCAAAAAAACAAGGTATTGATACACGATCATTTAATATTTGATAAAAATTCCTCTTTTGTCGAAATTGAGTTACAAAAAAATCAAAATACAAAGATATCAGGTTTTTGGGATTATCAAAGCAATGGTGGCGCTATAAATTACATTGAAATGAATCCAACTGATGCAAACAAAATTCATACGCTGATGATGGTTTCCACCGATTCTGGAAATTCGTCAACCATTTCAATGTCGCGACGAGTTGTATATAATTACAGTGACAACGGCGGCGTTACGTGGGGAAATCCGGTTTCTGTTCCCGGTTTTCGCGCAGGATATCCATCCTTGATATTTGCTAAAACAGGAAACAACAATCATGTTCCCGTAATTGCTAATCACAGTTCATCAGGTTCCGGTATCCCCTCTCAAAGTGTTTTATTTATCGATCGGAGAGAAGGATCGAAAATATTTTCTGCATTTTACCCTCCTCTCCAAAATCCGGGTTTTGACGATGCACTTTGGCCCATCATTACCCAGTCAACAAACGGAAATATTATTCTTGCCGGCTCATTCCCTACATCCAGTCCCTATCAGGGTATATCGGTTATCACACTAAAAAATGATTCCACATGGAGTAACTGGGAACGATTGGAAACATCATCTTCTCATGCCGGAAGAATCGCAATGGCTTCCGGAAATAACGGAAGGGTTGCAATTGTTTGGAGATCAAATACAAATCCGGATTCGTTGATTTTAAGAGAGTCTACAAATAATGGATTATCCTGGAATCCGAAAATTGTTGTTGCGAGAGAAAACGGGAATGACGGACCATGCTGGACAGGCTTCGATGCTATGTATTTTGAAAATTCTTTAATGGTCGTTTATACAAGTAGCTCTTATGACAATCAGGGATATAAACTTGCAAACCGAGTAAGATTATGGAATTCCGGAACCGGATTATCTCGTACTGTGATTGATAGTATTACATTTCCACAGATGATGAAAACCGCTTTCATCAATAAATCTCAGACAAATCATAATTTTGCTTTTAATTTTCCATCCTTAGGTAAAAACCAAACCAGTACGCGAGTTTATGTTGCAGTAGATGCCTTTCTGCAAGATGTAACTGATCCTGATGGATTTAACTATAGCGATATACTCTTAACATACAGTGACGATGGAGGAATAAATTGGAAAAAACCGATAAACATAACTAACACTAATACACATGACGAAAGATATGTTTCCATTTCAACAATAAATCCGGTAGTCAATTATGGTCAAACCGACAGCAATTATGTTTATCTGGTTTTTCAAGAAGATAAAATTCCCGGCGCTAATTTCGTAACACTTAATAATGAACCTGAAAGCCGCCCTGTTTCCCGTGCGTTTCAAAAATTCATGAAAATAAATATTGATAAAGTTTCGCAAGTTAATGTTCAAATCCCGATTATTTCCAATTGGAATATGATTTCACTCCCAGTAAATATTTCGGACAGCCTTCTGAGTATATTCCCGACTGCACTTTCACGACCATTTTCTTTCTCTCCGATATCAGGATACGATACTAATTCAGTGATGTTTTCAGGAAAGGGATACTGGATAAAATTCGGTGAAAATCAAATATCAGACCTTTCGGGACCTCAGCTAGCCTCAAAAGTTATAAATGTTTTACCTGGTTGGAATCTCATAGGATCAATTACTTATCCCGTAACTCTTAATAATATTATTCAGAATCCGCCTGCAATCATTCAATCGCCATTTTTTGAATATGCTAACGGCTATGTGTTAACAGATACTCTTCAGCCCGGAAAAGCATATTGGGTAAAAATAAATAGTGAAGGTACTTTAAATCTTGTGTCACCTTAATTTAACTAATTTTTGTACCGAACTTTGAATTAATTTATCAGTTTCTGTCTGAATTTTGTACAAATATACACCGTTCGCCAAAATGTTCCCATCGTTGTCTTTCCCATCCCACTCTATCCGATTAAAACCGATTTGAATATCAGGCGTCGGTATAATTAATTCTTTTAGTTTCCTTCCGCTTACAGAGTAGATAAATATTTTTGCGATGGATGGAATTGCAGAGCCGGTCAAGTTAAAACAAAAATAAGTATTTTCGTCAAAAGGATTCGGATAATTAAAAACATTCAATATCACAGGTGTTGCTAATACTTTAAATTCATTATCTGATATTATCAGATTATTTTTACTTACTATTTTAAGATTATGATCTCCATCATCCAGAGTTGGGTTGAATTCAATCTTGCTTGATGTGTTTTCATTTAATTGTACAATTGGTACTTCGGTGCCATCAAGCTCTATAAATCTGATATCCTGAATCGATAAATTATTAGGTAAGAATATTTTGATTGAAGGAGTCGATGAAACAAAATCACCTTTTTGAATTTGTCTACCGTCGAAAGTTACAGTTATTCCGGAAGTTTGAGAATCTATCCATCTGTTTTTGAATGGGATGATAATTTCGTTGTTTTCTGTAATTTGATCTTCCCATCCGTCAGGTTCAACACGAATTTTCAAAAATTGATTGCCGTAATAGCTCGATACATCTATTTTCTTTGATATAAATATTTCCGATTCCGCTGATATTGAATCGAACTGGGTTGTTTCAATTTCAATATTCGGAACGATGTAAAAACCGATCTTTGTCCTTCCGGCACCTCTATCTCCCAAATTATTTATACTAAAAGAAACAGCAAGAGATTCTCTGTCGGCGCTTTTTATTTGTTTCACACTCAAGCCACCTGTGTTAAATGCAAGTTCAGGAACTGAACTATATGTTATAGTCCAATCGTATAAATACGGTGTTACTTCTCCGTCCTGATTTGATAGATTTGTAATTAATTGCATCGATGAAAATACTGACGAATTGATCCCACTCAAATCGATACTATTCTGAGAACTTGAAATATTGAATAAAGTATCTACAGTAAAATCTTTCTTTAGTCCGACGAGTTTAGTGATAATAGATGATTTATTTGGATTCAAATTATTCCAAAAATAATTCATCCATGAACTTGCTTTACCTATTGGCACGGTTTCCATGCTTCCGGCACCGGAACTGTAGTAATTCGGCATTTGATATGAAACTATGGCAATCCCGAAAGGGCTATAGCTTTCAAGAGGTGTCATCATTGGAAATGGAGATCCCTTTCGAGTTATCAAAGACCAAGACTGTCCGGGAGTAACTGATCTGATTTGAGTTGCTCCAAGACTTTCAATCGCTTGATACAAAGCTTCCGTGATACCTGATTTTCCATCCTGAACTACAACTAATGAAATATAATTACCTACCGGCGAATTTTGTAAAAATCTTAATAGCGAATCCGGTTGACCTATCGAAGTTAAGGTATACCCCCGTGCTTGATAATTACCGGTTAAGGGATTGATGCTGACAGCTAAGTAACTATTTGCACCCTGCCACCAATGTCCGATTACCTGTAATTCTCCAATTTTTATTATACTGTAATAATCCGAATCAGGAAATGCACGGTAGCCAACCGATCTCGAATACAACGGCAATCCGTTTGAGCGTTGCATTGTAACGCCGCTATCACTCACAAATAAATTATTCACTATATTCATAGTGAATTGACCAACTCCGGATTGGCGCCACTTTACAACCCCGGGTAGGTATGCTGAATCGCTCGCTCTGAATGAAGCTGTAACCCACGCCCCGAAATATTTTCCGTTAAAAGTCCTCGCACGCCAGAAGAAAGTTTGTTCATTTTGTAAAGCAGGAGTTGTCCATTCGGCAAATACTTGCCCCGGAGTTATTTGCGGGGATATAATTTTAAAAGGGCTATTAAATGCAATTGTCGTATCTAATTCGAAATAAAATACATATGGATTTGCAAAATTAATTCCCTGTTTCGGTAATAATATCGTATCCCCCCCTCCTGAATAGAAACTCTTTAAAGAATCAAAAATCGCAGGGACAGTAACACGCAAATTAACATGACCACTCGGTTGTATTGAAAAATGATTTGGCTTTAGAACGAAAATTTTACTTTTATGAACATACACAGGGATTTCAGCTGAGTTATTGGTTTCATCTTCTTCAATAATATTATTGTTCGGATCTATTCGGACTTTTAAAATATGAGAACCCGGTTTTCCCCTAACATCCCAGGCTATAGTTATTGTATCGGAAAAAGCAATCGGCCTCCAGAAAAACGGAGGAACAATATCATACTCTCCCTTGAATTTTCCTGTTTCATCCGTGTAATTGTCACGCAGGGATATTAATACACTGTCCGCAGGCATCAAACCAATATTATTAACGATAAATTGAACTGAAATAAAATTATCCGAGATTGGAACATCGGGTTGAATTTTTATCTGATTATTTTCAATAACAAAATCAGGTTTCGCTGGAAGGGGGATTTTTGAATATGGATCGCCTATCAGAGGATAGAGATTAAAAGTGTGAATGATTGTGGGAGTAATAACATATCCGTTTATCATCCAAAAATAAATACGGGATAGATGAGTCAATTCGCCAAAAGTTTGAACAGATTCTTTAATCGACGCATGTAGAAATTTTTTTGCGAGCCAATAACCTGTTTGAGCAGAACCTATATGTGAACTCGCCCATGCAGCAATTCCTCCTCGATTGTCTGCAACAAGAAAATCTTCAGAGAGTACATTTGAAAATGTTGTATAGAATGCACCAATGTTACAACTAACGCTACTGATGAAAGGTAGTTTCCCGTTTGTATTTTGCAGATCATTCGGACTTCCGATATCTACGTTCCAAATTCTTCCTCCTGAATGTCCGATAAAATTAACAAAAAATAAACCTCCATTTATATGATTTTGCATCAGGTTCCTAAATCCGTCATATATTATTGCCGAGGAGGATTTGTAGACCTTAAGGGCTTGACCTCCAAGTGGAAATGGTAAAATATAATCGTTTATCAAAATATTAGAGAGAGCATTAAATTGGTTTTGTTCACTTGTTGTATTCCCCCCTGTTACAAACATTGCTTTTTTCCGCCACTCATCTCGCGGCGGACTATCAAACTTAATAAATTTTGTCGCTACTCGTAACGCTTGTATCGGACTTTCTACCGGAATTCTTCCGATAACCATCATCGGGAAAAAAGTATTCACTGTATCGAAGCAGACTAATGCATTATCACTCATTGGTATACCCCAACCCGGAACATAATTAATTTTTGTAGTTGATGTCAGTATTTTTTTAAAATCCGTACAAGCATCTCCGAACATAGCAACAAAGGAAGGTTTGGGAAGGGCCCAATTGTCGTAAGTGTGCTTGAGAAACTGCTTTATTGAATGTGGTTCAAGGTGGCCGTAGTTGAACTCATCGTAAATATCCTGCACGTCAATTGTGACTGTCCTTAAATTATTATGTGAGGCTCGCCAATTTGCTAATTGTATTGCTGAATTTTTAAAAAGTGAATGTGTAATTACAATATAATCGGCGCCGATTGCATTGTTTCTAATATTTTTAAACGTATGCGGAATTATAGCAGCAGGGATACTCCTTTGATTGTTTGCAATAATGACATACCTTTTTGACAACGTCAGAGTATCTCTGAATGTCCAAACATTTCCTGATTTGTTAAGACTTGTGATTTTTTTATTTGTTGTTAAATCAAATATATCAATGCTATCGCTCGTTACCTTTGCCACACGAAACTCAGTCACTTCCGAGGTGGAAGGTTGGGGGGAATTAAAATCCAAATAATTATTCTGAACGGAAATCGGACAATCATATGTGAGTTCAAACCAATCCAAATAAAATTTCGATAATTTTACAAAGATAGAACTTATTTGAAGTGTATTATTCCCCTGCTTTAAAATTGAATCAGGTATATTCTTTTGAAATATCAATTCCTCATTTTGTATCCATAAACTATCCCCTATTAGTACACCATTAATGCGAACCTGAGTTCTGTGTCTGGATTTTTGTGTATCAGTAACACTATAAGCAGTCATCCCGTGAAATCGTGCTTTAAAGATTGCTGTTCCGTTACGATTGCTTTTTACTGTATCGATAGAAAAATTGATTGATTTTTGTGTCGTTCCGACAAAATCCAACCAATACCATCCTTCCCCTTTTACATTTGTGACAGTCCTCGTCTCGTCATCGTTATACCCATAATAATAATTCAAGTCTTGTTCAAAATGTTGGAATCTTGAATAATCGGAGTATGAAAAAACCGGGGGTGAAGTAATTAAATGTTGGTCTATTATCCTTTTTGTATTTATATCATTCCAGGTTAACCAATAATGACTGGTGTCTGTATACATATCAAAAAAAGATAAGTCCCCATATTTTCTATTTGCATAAAAATCAATGTACCAGTTAACAGGATTTATATCATTCGTATTCAAATAGATCGGATTAGAATTTCCTTTGTAATAAACGGAGAGAGTAGAATGAGGGATTTGTTGTAAATCAATCCCGGAATTCAACAGTTGCGTATATGATAATCTGTATATTCCGTCAGCCGATATTGGAATTCTATAATAAGGCTGCGATGGATTCCACCAGATGGCTTCCGAATCCTTTTGTTTATCAGAGCGTTTAACACGAAATAATTTTGATTGGTCATAGTTTAATATCAACGATTTATATGTATCCTCAAAATGTTTATCCCCTGAAACAACAGGACTCCAAACAACATCGCTCTCGTTAGTCTTGGTGAATTTTAATCTGAAAACCAAATGAGAAAATTGTTTTAAAGTTTTTAGCGCAGCAGAATATTGAAGAGGATGAAATATAACTTTTGATACAAAAACATCTCTGAATAAAAACGGCTCTTCAACAGTTATCAATTCTTTCGGATAAAAAGATGTTTCGGACTGATAAAACTGCTGATCCTTTTGATAATCGTATGTCGCATTCCCTTCATCATCAAATATTTCGGTCGGCACAGGAGCGATATTGATATTTTCCAGTAAGTCATATTTAGATTCAAGAATTTCTATTGTCAGATTAGTGTTCGATGGTATGGCAAAGAGAAAGGCTTCTACAGGTATTCCGGGTTTGCCGACTTGGTTTGTTAAACCGTTTGTTTCGCCAATAGGAATAAAATAATCAGTCGCTTCAATGCTGAATCTATTCATTGAATAATGCTGGGGTAAATATTTAACGAGTACCTCGCTCTCACTCTGGCTTACTATCTTAAACGGCTTTTCTGCATATGCCGAGAAAATAAAAATTGCTCCGCTCAACCAAAGTAAAATGATATTTCGAAATCTTCGCTTCATCTCGCGCATTAATTCTTTCTGGTTAAAATATAGAAAAGAAATTTCGGATTACCAAAGAGATATCGAATGGAAAGCCTCATTGGATCCTGAATAAGTCGAAAAAGCCACTCCAATCCTATATTAGAAATCCATTTAGGGCATATTTTCTTGACGCCGGCGAGGATATCGATATAATTACCTGCTGAAAAAATAGCATTTGCTTTTAGAAAGGGAATATTTTCATAAATCCATTTTTCCTGTTTCGTCATACCCATACCAACAATTAAAATATTCGGTTTTACTGCGTTAATCATACGCAATATATTTTCAGTTTCTTTATCATCTTTTTGGAAATATCCATGATGATTACCGACAATATTCAAATCTGGAAAAGTTTCCTTAATTTTAATGGTTGCTTTGTTTAAAATATTTTTGTGAGAGCCTAATAAAAATACCGTGTATTGTTTAGATTCAGCAAACTTCAATAAATCACTCCCCCAATGAGTCAGATTCACCAGCGGAGGAACCGGCAAACCCAGTAACCACGCTGCTAAACGAATTCCTTGTCCATCAGCATACGAAATAGTTGAATTATTCAATACATCTTTAAACCATTTATATTTTTGGGATAAATTGACTGCATGAGCATTCACATAAGCAAAAAATCCTTTGTCGCCTGTTTCTATACATTTTTGCATCTCTCGTAAAATTACGTCGCCATCAACAGCATCAACATTTACACTCGCAATTTTGATTGATTCATACATGTTAATCTTCTAACAATTTAATGGCTTTGTTGTAAACTTCCTCAACTTCAATAAAATTTATACACGGATTATCAGGTTTAATACATTTAATCTGGTCACAAGGACAGCATTCAGCCATTTCGTGGAAATAATAATTATTATTACTCCTCGGAGATGTTAATGCCGGGGTTGCCGGACCAAATATTCCGATCGATGGAATTCCCAAAGCAGTCGCAAGATGTAATGGACCCGAATCATTTCCGATAAATAATGCAGATCTTTTTATTGTGTTAATTATTTTATTTAAATCGTTGCTGAATATTTTTGCAATTCTGTTTTGATGATTTTTCATAACATCAGTTTGAAAATTTTCATCTCCAGTTCCGATAAATGCAATATTATATTTGGTTGAATTAATAATCTTTTTTGCTAAAATAAAATATTTTTCTAATGGCCAGTTTCGGTACTTCCACCCCGATGAATGATGAATAACTACAGTGTCATGATAATCCGTTTTATTCCTGATTGCCATATTAATATTAGAATCAGTTTTATAACCTAACACATTGCAGATTTTTATGCTTCTTTCATAAATATTTTCGTTGTGATATTGTGCAGATTCCAATTCGGTGAAACCATATCCTGTAATTTTATTCTTTTGTAAAAACGGAGTAATTGTCGGGCCCGGTGAAAAATATCCAATTTTGAATTTCCCTTTTGCTGATAATCCGACAAACGCATTACGGTAAGATGGACTAACGCATATGACTAAATCAAATTTTTCTTCCTGAATTGAATTTTTAACTTTAAATAAACCGGGGAGTGTATCAGTGTTGTTAAAACCTAAAATATTTATTCCGCTCAGCAATTCTTCAGAAACTGGCTTGTATTGTTCGTTAATTGCAAAGGAAAATTGTGCGACCGGAAGATTTTCCTTTAAATTTTTGATCGTAGGAATTGTCGAAATCACATCTCCCAAACGGGTTAGTTCAACTATGAGAACTTTTGAAATATCATTGGGATTGAATGAATATTTTTTCAGTTTTTCATTTCTTTTTACCAAATAATTCAACCAGATATTTTGGAAAAAAATATTCATTAATTATTAAGTGGTTAAAAAAGGAATGTCCCCAAAAAAATACCAAAATTTAACATAATTCCTTTAGCATTCATTTTATCCGGTACGCTTGAAATCTCAAATTTATCATCAAGCTTCCAATCGGGTGAAACCATAAAATTATAACTGGCTCCTAATCTGAAACCCAGCCACCTTAAATATGCATATTCAATATTTATTGATGGCTGGATTGTCAAAAATGATCCGTTTAAAGAATAACTATAATCATTAATTTTGATATCGGAAGACCAGTTGTTAATAATGTTGTCCCAATTTTTTATTCCGTGATTATCTCTTCTCAACTTAACGTCAATATCACCGGATCCTAACAAAATACCTGTCGTGATGTCGATCCTTTCAGAAACCGGAAATACGAAATCAAACGTAACTCCACTAAAACTGACGGCAGTTTCCAAGTCTCTTCTAACGTTCCCGGTAATCAGACTGCTTTTTGAATTTCCTGATGCCCCCAGACCACCAACCCGAAAATTTTCAATTAACATAATATAACCATAACCCTGACCCCCATAAAGAACAACAGGTTGATCGGGAAGTATTGGAATATTATCGTAAGAAAATGAATTATTAATCTCGGTAGTATTCCAGAATAAAAGGAACGAGGTAAAACCACCCGCTCCTCCCATTCTGGTTATTTTTTTTTTAGTACTAATAGTTTTATCACTATTTTGGGCTAACGAAAATTGTTTCCCAAAGAGCAAAAGAATGAATAAAATTAAGAATAATATTTGCTTCATTGTACTTTATTTAATCTTATACATTTCTTCTATCAAATTCTCGTATTTCTCTTCGACCGCTTTTCTGCGTACTTTCAGGGTAGGTGTAATTTCGCCTCCTTCAATCGAGAAGGGTTTGCTGAGAATTACAAATTTTCTAACTCTTTCGTAATTTGCTAAATCTTTTTGCAACTGTACGATATCAACGTCGATAAGATCATAAATTTCTTTTTTACTCACTAGATCGTCGTTATCGGTGTATTGTATGTTGTTTCTATCGGCATATTCCTTCACTGCATCAAAATCAGGGACTACTAAAGCAGACAAAAACATTCTTCTATCGCCAATCAAAACAAATTGATCTATATATTTGCTATGTAAAAACAGTCCTTCGATAGGTTGGGGGTAAATGTTTTTCCCACCTGAGCTTACAAACATATGTTTTTTTCTATCCGTTATAACAAGAAATCCTTCAGAATCGAACATACCGATATCTCCAGTATGAAGCCATTTATCCTTATTAATCATTTCATCAGTAGCGTGTTTATTATTCCAGTAACCTTTCATAATATTCGGACCGCGTGCTAATATTTCACCGTCTTCGGCAATTTTTACTTCTACGCCGTTTATTGGTTTTCCTACTGTTCCAAATTTATATTCATCTAATCTGTTTGCGGAAATTACGGGGGAAGTTTCGGTAAGTCCGTATCCCTCGATAATTGTGAATCCTGCGGCTTCAAAAAATTCACCTAATTCTCGTGTAAGGGCTGCTCCTCCGGAGACAAAAAATCTGATTCTTCCGCCGGTAGCCATTCTTAATTTCTGGAAGACTAATTTATCTGCGACGCGATTCTGGATAGCTAAAGTTGCCGGGACATGACCTTTTTTCTTAGCTTTCGCATACTTCGAACCGGTATTTATTGCCCAATAAAATATTTTCTTACGGGCATTTGGAGCATTTTCAATCTGACCATGAATACGATTATGTATTCTCTCAAACATCCTTGGTACTGAGGTCATAATAGTCGGGCGCACTTCCTTTAGATTATCACGCACTGATTCAACACTTTCAGCGTAGGCAATAGTGGAACCGGAAGCAAAAGCGGTATAATAACCGGCCATCCTCTCAAATGAGTGACATAGAGGTAAATAAGATAATAGAAGGTCCGTATCTTTCAAAGTAATTAACTCGGAAGCCGATTTTATGTTACTCACGAGATTATTATGAGTGAGCATTACCCCCTTTGGATTTCCTGTAGTGCCTGAAGTATAAATAATAGTGAGCAAATCATCAGAACTTGCCTTTATTTTTTGTTTTTCAAAATAACCGGGATTTTTCGAGCTAAATATTTTCCCTTTTTCAATCACATCATTGTAGCTTTGTATATTTTTATCCAGTTCAACGCCTTTTTCATTAAATACAATTACATATTCAAGTGTCTTTACATTATCCATTATTTTCTTAACTTTATTAAACTGAAACTGGTTGGATACAAGGGCATATTTGATTCCGGCATCATTAAAAATATATTCAATTTGCTTTGCTGTTAGAGTTGGATAAATCGGAACGTCAACAGCAAGTAATTTATGGATCGCTATATCCGATACAACCCACTCGGGACGGTTTTCAGAAATCAATGCAATATGGTCCCCCTTTTTAACGCCTAACTGTGATAGTCCCAATGCAAAATTTTCACTTAGATCATTCAATTCTGAGTATTTGATGTCAACATATTTTCCCTCTTTCTTGTGCATCAAAATGGGTCGCGAAGTTGATGAATATTTTTTAAAAATATTATCAAACATCTCGCTAATTGTTGAAAATTCGACTGCAAGTGCCATAAGAACACCTCCTATTGATTATTGTTTTAGTTATTAGTATTTATTGTAGCGATAAAATAATACAATAATACTCTTAAATAATATAAAAATCAAGAATTTTTATCGGTAATATCTGTTGGTTTTCTTGAAATTGAATTAATTGACTGAAAACAAATAAATTTACCACAATATTTTTTCTAATAAATTCAGTTACCGTGATGAGAAAGTTTTGGGAAGGTATTCTCTTACTTGTTATTGAAAGGTATAGAATAATTTCAAGGAAAAAACTTAAAATTGAAAAATTTGATAAAACTAAAAAAGCCCGTCAATGTGATTGACAGGCTCTTTATAATTTATGATACTATTTTTTATTTAGGGTTTGTTTTATTTTTGCTGGTACACCTGCTACAATCGAATCAGGTGGTACATCTTTAGTAACAACGCTACCGGCACCGATTATTGCATTTTCACCTATTGTAATTCCACAGAGGATTGTCGCACTGGACCCAATTGATGCGCCTTTTTTGACTAATGTCGGTACTACCTTCCAATCAGCTTCGGTTTGTAATTCACCATCTTTATTTGTTGATCTTGGATATTTATCGTTAATAAAGGTTACATTATGACCAATAAAAACGTTCTCTTCAATCGTAACTCCTTCACAAATAAAGGTATGCGTGGATATTTTACAATTTTTCCCGATTTTCGCATTTTTTTGGATTTCTACAAATGTGCCTACTTTTGTATTATCCCCAATTTCACACCCGTATAAATTAGTAAAATCAAATATTTTTACATTATTACCCAGTTTTACATTATTAAGATTTTTTTTTGGATCTGACATATTATTCCTCTATTTCAAATTTCTATTAAATTTCCCTTATTTTTTATCGATTTTTGTGCGGCTTCCAGAATTTTGATGACTCGTAAACCGGACTCTCCGTCTGTAATCGGATTCCTGTTCGAATTAATTGAATCAAAAAACTCGTTCACGACTAGCTTCAATGCTTCTGTTTGATCAATTTTTGGCGCGTGCATATCTCCGGTACGATATTGAATAAGTGTATTGTATATACCTTCTCTTGTTGTAACATCAACACCTTTATCGTATATTTTTATTTTTTCGCTGGGTTCCATATCGTCGAAAACCAACATTTTTTTATCTCCACCTATCAACATCATACGAATTTTTACGGGAGCTAACCAATTTACATGTATATGTGCGATAACGTTATTTTCTAGCATGACTGTTATGTAGGCGATATCCTCTAACCCATTATAATGGTGTACACCAAAAGCAGAAACAGATACAGGTTTATATTTTATAAAATAATCTAATATTGAAATATCGTGAACTGCCAAATCCCAAATGACATTAATATCGTGTTGAAATAGACCTAAATTAACACGAACGGAATCAAAATACAAAAAATTTCCTAATTCTCCCCGTTCATAAATCTCTTTGATTTTTCGGATTGCCCCGGTGTAAATAAATGTATGATCTACGAGAATTTTAAGGTTTTTTGAATTTGCGATGTCTAACAACTCTGTCGCTTCACTAACACTTGATGTAAAAGGTTTTTCAATAAATAAATGCTTCCCGTTTAATAGTGCCTCTTTTGCTAATTCATAGTGAGTATTAACAGGAGTTGCAATAACTACTGCATCAATTTGTGGATTTTTAATTATTTCATAAGGTTTGTCGGTAAAACTGACATTTGGATAATGGGGGGCGATTTTGGCTAACCTTTGTCCGCTTGAATCACAGCCAATTATTTTATTGACAGATTCATTATTGCTTACAAAATTGCGTAGTAAATTTGGCCCCCAATAACCTAATCCTATTATTCCAACATTCATAGTAAATTTCCTTTCATTTTGCTCCACTTCCATTAATCATAACGGGAATTGTTTTTAATATTAGTTGTAAATCCAAAAATAAAGAATAATTATAAATATAATACAAATCCATAATAACCATATCTTGAAAACTAGTATAGCTCCTGCCGCTCACTTGCCAAATTCCTGTGCATCCGGGAGGAACACTCAATCTTTTTTTATGCCATTCTTCATAATGTTCCCATTCATATGGTAAACAAGGTCGCGGGCCCACTAAGCTCATATCCCCTTTAATGACATTATAAAGTTGGGGTAATTCATCAATACTGGTTTTACGTAAAAATTTTCCAATTTTAGTAACCTTAGATTCATCCAGAATTTTTTTTGAACCTGCAATATCATGCTGTTCGCCTTTGATAAATCCTTTCATCAATGATTCGCGATTCGAGTCCACATGACTGCCATTATACATAGTACGGAATTTATAAAATTTAAAGGGTTGACCGTTTTTACCAATTCTTATCTGTGTGAATATTACGGGCCCCTTTGATGTAATTTTTATTATAATTCCAAAAACGCATATGGCCGGAAGCAGGATGATCATTCCAATCACTGAAAGGCATATATCGAATATTCTCTTTATGAGTAAATCGATTGATGATGGTTCTTGTTTAAGAATTCCGATAAACGGAATGTCGTCAATTTTTTCAATAAATAATCTTTCTTCGATGATGTCGAAATGTGAACTGGCGATCCGTACGGTTCGTCCTGTTTTTCTGCTTCTTAATATTATATCCAGCAATTTTTCATGAGTAACATTTTCCAGACAAATAATTATTTTGTCGACTTTGTATTCATCGCATATTTTTTCCAGGTCCTTGATATTTCCAATATTTTTATATTTTTGAAAAATTCTCTCGCCTACTTTGGAATTATCATCAAGAAATCCGATTAATTCCCATCCGATATTGCTTACAATTGAACTGGCAGCAAGTAAGCGTCCATATTTAGTTGCTCCTATAATGAGAATGTTTCTTTTTACCTTTGAGGCTTTCGAATATTTGAAATATAATAGCGGGAAAATAATTAGTCGACTAAATATCATCAGACTTGTCAGAACTAGAAAAAATATTGCAATCCCCAGTCTACTGACAAAAAAACCGCTTTCTGCTTTAATAAAAAATGATATTGCACCGATACCGATTGCGGATAATCCTAAAATTGTTAATATCTTAATCGTCTGTTTCGCCCGTGTCAGGAAAACATTTATTTTATATAGATGAGAATAGTGAAAAAAGAAAACCACTATGAATGTAAACATCATAAGAACGGAGACATCATAGAAAAAATCTATATTTAAAAAATAATATCCGGGATTTTGAAAATATTTTTTTAAAATGTATGCCAGAATAAATGAAATGCTTATTGTGATCAGATCTAGTAAGAGGAGCACATATTTATAACGGGGATATTTCATTTTTCACAGTTTAAGTTCATAATAATACTAAGAATTATATAATAAAATAAAAATGATCCATATCACGCTGAGTATTTTAAAATAATAAAGAGGGCAAGGGTTTATACAAAATGCAAATCATCCATTTTTAAAAAATTCTTTTATCGATTCTGCCACGTACGCTATCATGTCGTCCGTCAATTCAGGATACATTGGCAAAGATAAGCCTCGGTTGGCTAATTCTTCGGATACCGGGAAATCACCTTTTTGGTATCCCAAATTCTTAAAACATGGCTGTAAATGTAATGGAACAGGATAGTGCAGCCCGGTTGCAATATCTTTTTCCGATAAATATTTTTGAAGTTCATTTCTAGTTTGACTTACATCATTATCCGAATGGTTTTTAACCTGTATAACGAATAAGTGATAGACGTGTTTTGAATATTCCATTTCTTTAGGGAGTATTATTTGATTAATACTCCCTAACATTTCATAATATTTTTTTGCAACATTTCTTCTACTTTCAGTCCATTTTTCTATGTATTTCATTTTTACACCAAGAACGGCCCCTTGAATTGCTTCCATTCTATAATTATGTCCGTTTACCAGGTGAATATATTTTTGTTCGGCACCATGATCCCGTATCATTTTGAATCTCTTTGCTAAATCTTCATCATTCGTCATAACAGCACCGCTTTCACCATAAGCTCCGAGATTTTTCCCCGGATAAAAACTGAACGAGGAAGCGATACCTAAAGTCCCGACTCTCTTTCCGTTATATTCGGCTAAATGAGACTGGGCACAATCTTCTACTAAGTGAATGTTATTTTTATTTGCAATTTCATTAAGAGAATCCATATCAGCTGCTTGACCGTAAAGATGGACAGCTACTATTGCTTTTGTCTTCAGAGTTATCGCCGATTCAATTTTTTTAGGGTCGATATTATAACTGTTAGAATCGCAATCGACGAATACAGGATTAGCCCCACATAATGTTGCACCCCAGGCAGTCGCGATAAAGGTGTTTGCCGGGATAATTACCTCATCGCCAGGTTTTAATTCGAGACCCCATAAAACCATATGGTTCCCTGCAGTTCCGGTCCCAACGCCATAACAATATTTTCCATTATGAGCTTTTGCGAATTGATTTTCAAAATCCGTTACCGGTTTACCCAGAATATATGCAGTATTATCAAGAACATTTTGAATTGCAGGCGTAACTTCATTTTTAATTGTCTGATATTGCGCCTTTAAATCTAAGAATGGGACTTTCATGTTTTTAATTCCTTTGTTTTCGTTCTATATATAATAAGATTCTTTTTCATAATCAAGCACATTTAAGGATAAAATAAATTACATAGAGGCATTAAACAATCAACATTCTATTTATTATTGCTATAAAATTTTAGATGTTTGCTGTTGTTATTGTGGTTCACTACCTAAATTCGATGAGGATAGGAAATAATAAAACTAAGCAGAAGAAAATAATTCATTATACTTGTTTGCTATAATTTTCCAAGAATAATTTTTGAAAGGAAAGTTCTTTGATTTAGCATATAAATCAGAAATGGCTTCTTTATTTTCAAGCAATTGAAGAATTTTTTCTTCCAGGCTTTTTGTATTTTTTGATTCGAAAAATATAACATAGTCATTTGCAAAAAGCTTGAATTGTGGAATATCTGAACATATCAATGCTCCATTTAACCATAAAGATTCCATTAATACGTGAGAATATGACTCAATTAATGACGGAATAACTACAAATAGTGCATCTTGATAAAGTTTGTGAAGTGATTCACCATAAACACCGCCGAGAAAAATAATATTATTCGATACGGAAGCCAAGGATGTTATTTTATTATAATAATCATCTGAATAAGAACTGTTTCCGGCTATGTATAATTTATAATTAGGACAAATTTGATTTATTGTGATGAAAGCTTCAATTAAATACTCAAGTCCTTTGTCCGGGACTATCCTTCCAACAAATAATATATAGTTTTGCTTTTGTGGGATAAGATTAGTTTCTACCAAATCAACTCCATTGGGAATAAGTTTTGGTGTCCGATTATAAAATTTTTGGCATAAATCAATTTGAGATGCTGATACCGTCGTAATTCCATTTACCCATTTCGATGTTAATCGAATTAATATTTTAATTACAAACTTGTCGAAACGATTCCATTTATGTCCAAGTATCTCTAAACCATGATTATGAATAAATACTTTTTTCCCAAATAATTTTGGTATAAAGGAAAAAAAACCCGGAACTGTAGAGTGATAACATATCACATCACAATCACTAAAAGAGGCTAAAATAGATGCTATAAATGAATGTGTCAGCACATCCAGTCTTTTAGTTCGAATCCCTTTCACATTGATAACATTAACGCCGTTATAGACAAATTTGTTTAATTTATATTGTGAGTAATAAAACCGTGAATAAACGGTAACACCGTGCCCCATTTTTACATATTCTGAGGAGAGTCTTTCGACAACTTTCTCAACGCCGCCATAAGTAGCCGGTAAACCTTTGGAACCTATAATAGCGATTTTCATTAAATATGTTGTTCTTTTTTTGTCATTATTGATACTTACTCCAGCTTAATAAGTAATTATATATCACATAACCTCACTGTATTTTCGGTTTTCACTTTAATTTAATATTTATATTACGTCCTTTGACTATATCGAAATATACTGACTTTAAGAATATGAAATAAATATTCATTCCTGCCCAAAATATTTTTCCATATGATTTGGTAGTGCAGGATAACAACTTCTTAAAATTTATATAAATTTTCGTTTTATTATATATTTTTTGAACTTTAAAATTAATTTAATTATAAAGCTTCTTAACTCTGTTGAAATATTTTGCGCCAAACTAAATTTATGTTCACGAATTTCAATATTACTACTTTCCAATTCAGGATTAAATAACAGATATGGATATTTATTTATTAATACTTGTATATAAGATGGTAATTTATCATCAATGGGTACCAATGAGTAGTGAACCTTTTTCCTGCCAAAAATATCTTTTTTTGAACGAATCATATAATCGATTGAATCGATATTTTGTAAATTTTTATTATTCGTATGCGTTTCAGAATATGAGCTGATTTTTTCTCTTATTCTTTCAGCTCCTCCGAGAAAACTGAAGTGCCAGCCGCCGTCAGCAATAATTTTTATTTTATGACGCGATTGCCGTAATTCTTCAGGAGTCCTAAATGTTCCGTATTTTGCGATTACAGGTCCTACAAAATTTTTATTTTGTTTGAGATTTACATAATAGTAGTAAAGGTTTTGTTCAAAAGAAATCCACTCATCATATTTTAAAGAATTTAATAATGTATCTGGTTTTATAATTTCATCAGCATCTGCGATTAATACAAAATCACCTATTTGAGCGACCTGCTTCAATCCCCGCATAATGCAATTTCTTTGAAAATATTCTACATTCCAAAAATTTATTTTAGACTTTGGGGCGGGAGAATCTTCTACTTTAACATAGACTATCTTATCAATGTATTTTGTGAACTTCTCTTTATTTAATTCATAGTTGAAAGGTTTGTCCTTTCCGCTAAAAGTTTTGTTTGCTTCAACAATTATAAATTTATCAATAACATTCCATAATACTTCGAACCTCAATTCCAATAGTTCAAGTTCGTTATAAAAAAGGAAACAATCGAATATTTTCATAGACTATAATTTTTCGATGTACTCAATTAATTCTAAAATAGTACAAGGTTTTATTGCGCTTCTGTTTTTATCAAATTCATTTAAAAATTGTTTTGCTATTTTATGTCCGTTATACCAATGCACGCCTATTGTTTCCTCATAAATATATTTCATTTTGTTTTTATAAAATATTTTTTTTACATCTCGTGGTAAAAATGAATAGACTGTATTTACTGAGATATCGGCAATATTTGAACCTGGAAATAATTTCTGAATTTCTTTGACAGATGGATATATTTTCCCCAAAAGGTATGAGCCAATTGATTGATATTCGTACATATTTAACGAAGATATTGATTTCTCAAAAATTAATTTAAAAAAATCATTATCTCGACTCGCCAGATAAAATGCTATCGGATGATATCCAAGATCCTTAAATATTATCATTGTATCAACTTTATTAGATTCTCCGGTTAGCATTTTTCTTTCAACATTAATTGTCGACAATGGTTTTATAAAAAGAATATCCATATCTGCCCACCCCCCACCATATTTCCAAAGCAAATACCATCTTATATAATCCGATTTATAAACCTCTGATATAGAACTATCAATTCCGATTGTGTCAAAATCAAATTCGACAATTTGCAAATTTTCAATTCGATCCAATTTATCACAATAATCCTTTCCTATATAATCTAAAGCATTATTATTCTTAATATAAGGGGTTAGAATAAAATTTGAGCTTATTTTAGGTTTGTACAAAAACAATTCCCAATCTGGATTCAATTTTCTAAAACTTAATAAGGAAAGATAGTGAAGGTACGACATCTTACTATTAAAACCCCAATAGAAATACATTTTCTTTGGAATATTTTTAAATAATTGCATATTATACTATATGTTTAATTCCTCAATTAAGGAATTTACGCTAAATTTATAATCAAAATAGTGTTTTGATGTCTCAACTGCATTTCTCCCTATCATTTTTCTTAATTCGTCGTCGTTTATTAATAATTTTAGGTTATCCATATATTTCTCCTCGTCACCTATTTGAGAAATCATGGCATTATAACCATTATGTAAATAATTCCTTAAATCGCTAAAATTAGTCGAAATAATTGCCTTCCCGGAGGCAAGATATTCCCCGGTCTTACCCGGGAAACCGGCATTCGCAACAACATCTCCCATTTCAGGTAATACAAGTATATCTACTTTTTTATATAACGCAGGGATAAAACGGTATGGTAATTTTGGCAAAATTGTTACTACTTCTGCGATGTCCAGATTCTCACAATAATTTTTCACTTTACCCACATCTCCCGAGTGAAATATAAGAATTATAGAAAAATCTAAGTTATCTCTCTTTTTTATCTTTGCAGCACACTTTAGAAAGAAAAATAAACCATTTGTATGATTACAACTCCCCGCAAAAAATATTTTTATTTTGTCTGATTTAAATACAGATGTATCAACTTCAGCTATGTCATCTATATCCACAGCAGAAAGTTTATTAAATTCTTCGATATCAACATAAACAGGAATTGACCTTTTTATATTTAGCCCGCTATATTTTTTATCTTGATACTTTTTTTCTAAATAACTTGATACCACAAAATACGCATCCAATTTATTGACAATGTATTTATCAAACCAAAGGTCATTATACAATGCGATCCTTTCTGAAAACGATATTTTTCTGTTGGCATATAATTGACGATTTTCATCACATCTTTCGGCGAAATATTTTATTTTATTTTTTTTACAAAATTTATAGACAAGTATTCCCTCAAGATAACCAAGACCGTATAGAAGAACTGCATCAATGTTTTTAAAATGTTGATTTAATAGTTTGTAAGCTTTGTATGTGCCGTATAATTTTTGATAAATATTTTTTAATGCATTACTTTTACCATTTTGCACAGGTAAAATAAAATGTTCGTTTTCTTTAGATTCTTTCTTATCCCTTTCGGAAGGGGCAGGATATGCGATGATGATATCTGTTTCGATTCCATTAGCTCTCAATCCTTTAGCCCACATCCGCATTCTTAATGCGGCAGAACTGATTGGAAACTGTCCCCTGCCAAATATTACAAGTCTTTTTTCTTTACCCGAAGTAATCACTTTGTTAAAAATTTATTTCTTCCAGACATTACGATTAATGTAATCTGTATAACTTAAAACAATTCTTAGAGCTTTTTTTGACACCGTTTCTGTATTATAGTCTTGTATTATATTAAATACTCGTTTGTCTTTTTTAAATTGTTCCATTACAGTCCTCAATGCAAACAGAACATTCTCTTTTTCCAATCCGCACATGACAACTGTGGCTTCATCCATCCCTTCAGGTCTCTCGTGTGCTTGTCTAATCATAATCGCCGGAAAATAGAGTATCGAAGCTTCCTCTGTTATTGTTCCACTATCTGAAATAACACACAATGAGTTCATTTGTAGTTTAACATAATCAAAATAACCTAACGGTTTCATAAATTCAATTTTATCACTTAACGAATTTATTTTCAACTCTTCCAGTTTTTTTCTTGTTCTGGGATGGGTAGAAACAATAATCCTTTTATTGAAGGTCTCGGCTATTCCATTTAAGGATTTTAATAAATCACTAAAATTATTTTCAGAATCAATATTTTCTTCGCGGTGAGCGCTTACTAAAAAATAATCATGTTCTGTTAAGCTTAAAGAGTTCAAAATAACAGAACCTTCGATTTTATTCTTATAATATGTAAGAACTTCTTTCATTGGCGAGCCGGTTTTAATAATTGTTTCCGGTCTTATTCCTTCACTTATTAAATACCGTCGTGCATGCTCTGAATGCACCATATTAATGTCACTCAAGTGATCAACGATTTTTCGATTCAATTCTTCCGGAACTCGCTGAGCAAAACACCGATTTCCTGCTTCCATGTGAAATATCGGAATTTTACGACGTTTTGCACTAATTACAGAGAGACAACTGTTTGTATCTCCATACAATAAAACTGCATCCGGCATTTCTTTTTCCAGAACAACATCGGTTTTAGAAATAATATTGCCAATTGTTTCAGCAACAGAATCCCCTGCTGCATCTAAAAAGTAATCGGGTTTTCTAATTTCTAAATCAGAAAAAAATATTTCATTTAATTCATAATCATAATTCTGGCCGGTATGAATTAAAATTTGAGTTGTATAGATGTCTAATTCACTTATGACACGGCTTAATTTTATTAGTTCGGGGCGCGTTCCAACAATCGTTGCTATTTTCATCTGAGGAATTCTACTCCATTTGTTTCTGTTTGAATATCAAGTAAATTGTTTATTTTTAAGATAGTCTCCAATTCTTCAATATTATTGACGTTATCCGCAGAACTATATTCCTTAAAAAGTACTCTCTCTTCATATTTGTTATCGACCAATTCCGGGAGCAATGAATTTATAGCATAATGTTTACCTCTGTTTACAGTTCTATAACTTTCTTCCTCCGATATAAGTATTTCATGAATCTTTTCACCGGGTCTGATTCCAACAACCTTTATTTTAATATCCTTACGGTCGCCTATAAGAATTTTTGCAATGTCAGTTATTTTTGCCGATGGTACTTTAGGTATATAGGTCATTCCTTTTTTAGCATCAGTGATAGCAGCAAAAATAACATCAATAGCATCGTCCAAACTCAGTAAAAATCTTGTCATATCTTCAGTTGTTATGGTAAGAGGTCCACCGGAATTTATTTGACTGATGAACAATGGAATAACAGAACCTCTTGAGGCAAGTACATTACCATATCTGACACAAATAAATCTGGTTTGGGGACAACTTAAATTAGCATTTATGAAAACTCTTTCTTGAATTGCCTTTGTCATTCCCATAACATTTAAAGGTTTGCATGCTTTGTCCGTTGAAATACCAATTACTGTTTCAACTTTGAGTTTATTTTCTCGTATCGCACGAATAATGTTTTCCGGTCCGGTGATATTCGTCAGAACAGCTTCATATGGGAAATATTCACAAGAAGGTACTTGTTTTAATGCTGCAGTATTAAAAATTATATCAGCATCTTTTACAGCTGAAGCAATACTATGATAATCCCTAACATCCCCAATCCTGAATTCCACCAGTTCTTCAAAATTATGATAAATAATTTCATCAGTGGCAACAGTTTTGTTTTTGTATGAAAGCCGCATTTCATGTTGCTTGGCTTCATCACGAGAAAATATAATTATTTTTTTAGGTATTCCCATTTCATTTGTTAATATACGGCGTGTAAGTGATTTACCTAAACTACCCGTACCGCCAGTAATCAATAAAGTTTTTCCATTAAACATTAATTTGCCTTTGAAAGTTTAATAAAAGAAATAATCTAATTAGTTTTATCGTCAAGTTTCATTGTATTTATAAGATCTCTCCAAGATGGAGGTGAATAATTGACTGTTTTCCTGAACTTATTGGAATCCAAACTTCTATCAATAATTATTTTCTCATCAGGAAGAATATTAATCTCCTTTTTGTATATATCCTTAATAAGATTAAGTAGGTCATATTTTGATATTGGCTCAGAAGATATGTTATATATTCCTGAAAGTGCATTGTTTGGAATAATGTAATCTGAAATTATTCTAGAAAATTCGAATGTTGTAAATCCTGAAAATATTGCTTTTTTATAGCCAGTCGCCTGCCCATGCTGGCTCAGAAACCATTCGACCAATCCTAATTTAGTTTTCAGTTCCCTCCCGATAATCGAAGTTCTAAGAGTTACAGAATGAGCTTTGTCGGAAACTTCTCCTAAATATTTTGTTCGTCCATACAAATCTTCTGCATCAGATATATCTTCATCCAAATAATTACCTCGTTTCCCGGAAAATATACAATCTGTACTTATGTGGATTAATCTAATATTTAATTTCTCACAAAGAATTGATAACTGATGTGGTAATAATGCATTAATTTTAATAGACTTTATTGGATCATTACTTTCCTTTAACTGTTTAATAATTCCGACACAATTAATTAGTACCATAGGTTTTAATTTTGTTGCTACGTCAATAACACTATTCAAATTTTCAACATTGACGTTCTCAAAGATATTTTCAGCATTGAAGATATTGAACTTTTCCACCTCTCTTAAGCTTGACCTAATAGTTGCATATGCATCATAGTTACGCTGCAAAATAGAATAAAGTTTATGCCCGAGCATTCCGGTTCCACCTAATATTAGAATTTTCTTTTTCATTTAAATATAAATTTTAGTAATTCTTGAATCATATCAGTCCATTTATAATTTTTAATTACTTTCTCATAAGCAAGCTTAGCTTTTTCCTTCCTTTGCTCGGGATTATTCAAATACCATTCTATTTTTTCCTTAAGTTCGGGTATATTTTTAAATGTTTCAATTTCGTCATTCGGAAACCATTTTTTGAAATCCTCTTTATATTCAGCAATCTGAAAACCACCTGCACAGGCTATTTCAAATACTCGCATCGGTACGCCGGCTATTAACGTGGGATTTATAATACTAATAAATATTTTACAAATATTGTAGAATTGATTCAATTCTTCAAAAGAAAGGTATCTGACTTCAATAGAATTTTTTAAGGAAGG
>CAYTID010000003.1:0-45645 GCA_964437735.1 uncultured Ignavibacteriaceae bacterium
CCGGGACATGATTTACGTTATGCAATAGATGCCACTAAAATAAAAAATGAACTTGGCTGGGTACCAAAACATACATTTGAAAAAGGTATTGATGAAACAATCGAATGGTATCTATCTAACCGCGTATGGTGGGAACGAATCATCAGCGGAGAATACAAGGAATATTATCAAAATATGTACGAAAACCGGTAACAGGAGTGTAAATGTTAAATTACTTAAAAAGATCGCTCGTTTTGCAGATTGTATTTGTATCTGTCTGTAACTTTGTTGTATTTTCTCAATTAACAAAAGAGAGAGCATTACCTGATATTTTTGAGGGGATGGATCTGAAATCACGACAAACTCAGCAATTAATTGAACCAACACAAAGAACAGCTTTGGAAGGAACTATTGATCCAGTAAAATATTTTGTTGGTCCATCCGATAAAATATCCATCAATATTTGGATAAGTCCTCCCGTAAGTTTTAATCTTACTGTGACTCCTGAAGGGACGTTGATCATACCGACTGTCGGAGAAGTGAAAGTATCAAATGTTACTCTTGCTGAGGCAAAAAATATTATCCTTGCTGAAATCAGAAAAAAATATTTCGCAAAGGAAGTTTCAATAACGCTTGTAGACCCGCGCCCCATAATTGTCACTATTACGGGAAATGTTCTTTTTCCCGGAAATCTGACTTTAAATTCTATTAACAGAGTCGATAAAGCAATTCAGGAAGCAAACAGATATGATCCCACGCGTCGTGAAGATATCGGAGCAGTACAAAGCTCTATGTCTACAAGAAATATTATACTTAAGCGAGGTGATGGCACCACTATCAGAGTCGATTTAAAAAAATATTACGCAAGTAAAGATGATAAGTATAATCCATACTTACGTGAGGGGGATTTCATTTTTATTCCTGCTTCTGATCTTACAAAAAATTCATTTAGTATTTATGGCGCTGTAAACTCACCGGGACAATATGAATATGTTTCAGAGGACAGTCTGACCGACGCAATCGAAATCGCTTCCGGCTTCTCTAAACTTGCATTACCCGACAGTATAGAAATTTTTAAACTCAGTCCTAATGCAACTCTCCTCTCGAAACGAATTGTAAATATAATGGATATATATGATGAAAAAATCCCGAATATCCATCTTGAACTGAGTGATAGAATTATTGTAAAGAGTAAGCAGGAATTGAGAGAAGACTATCGCATTACAATTGATGGCGAGGTAAAACATCCCGGCATTTATCCTATCACGAAAAATAAAACCAAATTATCTGAGATGATTATGGAAACCGGAGGATTCACCGAATATGCATCTTTAAAAAATGCCGAATTGCACAGACGCTCCGTTTCACCCCGTGATATCGATATTGAAAGAATTATGAGCATGCGCGGAAGTATTTCACCAGACGATAGTGCGAATTATCTCCTTGAAACTGAGTTGAGATTACAAAAAGAAATAGTTAATGTCGATTTTGAAAAACTCTTTTTACAGAATGACAAATCACAAGACATGATTTTAAGGAACGGCGATTATATTACTATTCCAACAGTTAAAAGAACAATATATGTATTTGGACAAGTAATTTCACCCGGACATATTCCTTTAGTAAAAAATGAAGACCTCGAATACTACATAAACAAATGCGGCGGATACACAGATGCTGCGCGTAAGGGTGATGTAAAAATCATAAAAGCAAAAACAAAACAATGGCTCGACCCGGACGAGACCACTATTGAAGAAGGTGATCATATCTGGATACCGAAAACACAGGAAAGAACCTTTTCATACTATACGACTGTACTAAGTCAAACAGCCAGCATTTTCAGTGTAGTAGTCGGTATGGCATTAGTAATCATTCAACTAGCAAAATAAGAAGAAAACATTTAAATATGGAAAATGAAATCTTACCAAAAAATAAACGTGATCTGATATATTTTTTAGTCTTACTAAGTAAGTGGAAAAAATATATCGTAATTACTGTCCTGGGAATTACCACACTTGCAATTATTATAAGTTTACTTTTACCAAAATGGTATCAGTCTTCCGGGACGTTATTGCCACCGAAGAATCCAAATCCATTCGGCGCATTAGGACTCTCACCAAGTAATATTTCGAAACAACTGAATCCTCTTAGATCATTGGGCACCATGCTACCAAATCAAGATCTCTATAACTATATTGCTATATTAAAAAGTAGAAATCTGATGGAAAGAGTGATATATAAATTCGATTTGATTAATGTATATGGGATTAAAAATAATTCCATGAGTGATGCAATCGAAGAACTGAAAGAAAATGTTGAGTTCAAAGTTACCGAAGAGGGAACACTTCAAATTAATGTGATTGACAAACGCCCCCTGCGAGCAGCAGAAATGGTTGATTATTACTTCAGCACATTAGATGAGCTGAATCGTAATTTGAGCGCATTAGAAGCACGGAGCAACCGGGAGTTTATAGAACACCGAACCAACCAAAATATTGAGAATTTGAACAAGGCAGAAGAAGAAATTAAAATTTTTCAGGAAAAATACAGCTTTATTGCGATACCTGAACAAACAAGCGCTTCTATGTCAGGTATTGCTGAACTATTTACATTGAAAACAATTAAAGAACTTGAACTACAAATTTTAAAGAAAACCGTAAGTGGAGATAATCCAAGATATAAAGCAACAGCCCTTGAAATTTTTGAACTAGATAAGAAACTCAAAAATATTCCAGAGTTAGGTAACCAATACCTAAAATTGTATCGCGAATATATTATTCAAAAAAAATTACACGAAACATTAGTTCCAATTTTAGAACAAGCAAAAATAGAGGAAAATCGTGACACTCCAACTCTTTTAATATTAGATAAACCTGTTCCTGCTGAAAAAGCAAAACTACCTAGAAAAAAAATTATAGTTATCATCTTTTTCTTTATCTCACTCATCAGCAGTATCACATTTATAATCATTGTCGATCACATTGAAAAAATAAGATCCGAACAACCGGGATATTTTCAGCAACTGGCTAAATATTGGTCGCTATTCAAAAAATAGGTTTTATCAAGATGAATATTTTACATACTGTCGAGTTTTATGAGCCCTCTAAAGGTGGTTCGGAAGAAGTAGTCCGACAAATTTCTGAAAAATTAGTTGCTCGCGGACATAATGTGACTATTGCGACCTCCTATCATCCTGAAAGAAACTTCGACAGATTAAATGGCGTTCAAATTAAACAATTCAAAGTGACTGGAAATCAAGTTAAAGGAATTTCAGGTGATATTGATGAGTACCAAGATTTTCTAAGGTTTAATGACTTTGACATTATCCTAAATTATAATGTCCAAAATTGGACAACAGATTTATCATTTCCATTATTGAATTCTATTAAAGCAAAAAAAATTTTAGCCCCGATTGGATTCTCAAAACTTAAGCGAAAACGTTACATTAATTATTACAAAAATATTCCCGAGTATTTATACAAATACGATAAAATATTTTACACTTCAGCTAATTTTCAAGATAAATATTTTGGTGATAAATATGGATTTTCAGATAAGGCAACCATTATTCCTAATGGATCAAGCAAAGATGAATTCTTAAATACTCTTTTGGGATTCAGAGAAAAATTTGGAATTAAAACAAAATATATGTTTCTTTCAGTGTCCAACCATTACTTTGCCAAAGGTCATTCATTTATAATCGATGCTTTTCGAAAGTTAAATAATCCTGAAACAAGCTTAGTCATCATAGGAGAAAAACCATATTCGCATAAATGGTTTAGTTGTTTTCCATTATGTAAATTTTATTCTCTGATTGATAAGCGAATAAAGATTTTATCTGGCGTATCACGTGATTGGGTCGTATCAGCATTTAATGAAGCTGATCTCTTCTTGTTTGGTTCGAGTGTGGAATGCGCACCAATAGTTATGTACGAATGCTTTGCATCACGGACACCATTCTTAACTAGAATCGCAGGAAATGTTTTAGATCATGAACAACTATTATGGATTGTAAATACTCCTAATGAGATGGTTAGACATATGGAGAACTATGTAAAAGAACCTACACCTTACAGTGAAAAATCAGAGAAAGCATTTAAAGAATTTGAGGCGAATTATGACTGGGCCAAAATCACTGACTTTTATGAAAACACATACTTGTCAATGTTAAAAATGTAATTACGGTATTGACTATCTCCGAAAAAATATCACCGAAAGTAAGTGTAATAGTTCCTCTCTTCAATGGTGAGAAATATATTGGAGCGTGCATCCAAAGTATCCTCTCTCAAACTTATCAGAATTTTGAAATAATCATAGTTGACGACGGTTCGACAGATGACAGTTTTCCCAAAGTACAGAATTTCCGTAAATCGTTCCCCGACAAAGTTCTGTTATTCCAACATCCAGATAAAAAAAATAAAGGAATCGCACAAACAAGAAATCTCGGTATAAAGATATCTTCGGGACAGATTATATCATTCATCGACCAGGACGATATCTGGGAATCTGATAAGCTGTCAAACCAGATTGCTTATTTGTTAAAATATCCAGAAGCTAAATTTATATATTGTAAAGCTGGGTTTTTGGATAGCAGCGGCAAGCAGGCAATCCTCGACGGGTACGATTCGTTCGGCAAAGGTATAGAGTACAAACCATATAACATATTTTCAAAACTTTTGTATGAGAACTTCATTCCTTCAATAACCGTAATGTTTTACAGAGATTGTTTAAATGAAGTCGGACTTTTCGAAGAAGGTCCAAGACATGAGTATGAAGATTGGATTCTTTGGACAAAAATTGCATTGTTAAATAATTTTCTTTTTATCCCCGAAGTCCTCGTTTATTATAGAGTTCATTCCAAAAATTATTCACTATATCGTCTTAAAAGCGGTTTAGATTTAAAAGCAGAGGAGCATTACATAAATTGTGTTTTTAAATTCCTCTTAGAAAAAAGTGGATACGATATCAAAATAGTAAAGAAATTACTTACTCGACGGATATTTCGTTTTCTTGTCAGAGCCAAGTCGTGGGGAACAGATCAAGATCAGTTAAAATCTATAGGAGCTTCTTTCTCACATACATTCTCATTTGCAGAAAAAAAAATAAAGGTGATGTTATTAGTCTTGTCTTTAATTAACCCCGCGTTCGCAAAACTTATCAGAAGATTTCGCCGTAGGATAATTGGTATATGATCACAGAAAATATCCAACTAGATGTATTGTCTCGAAAATCATTTTTGATATTTGCCATTACTACACTTGTTGGTTCAATTTCTCTATTATGGTTCACCAATGAATATATTCTTGGATTAGTATTTATTTCATTTTTCATCTTTCTAATCAGCTTTTGCTTAAAAATTAGGATCATTATTTTATTATTACTAATTCCATTCGCACATGCCGGGCTGGGTTTAGATAAACTGGGTGGATTCGGAATTTTTGATATATTTTCTATATTGTTTACCCTGTTTTTTTTATTTCGACTTACTCTCGTGGATTTTTTCAATCTTAAAAAACAAACTGTACTAAAATATTCCGTTGTGATGGCAATTGCTTTCCTACCGAGTTTGTTAAATTCCTTTTTTTTCTTTAGTAGTTTAAAAACTTTTGTTCATTTGACCATAAGCATAACTATGGCTTATGCTTTGTATTATTATTTAACTGATGACACTGACGACAAATTTATCTTGTTGCTCTTAAAAGTTTTTGCAGTAGAGGCAGTGTTAGTAAGTATTGTCGGAATATATCAGGCATCTGCCTCAAACACAATTACAGGTTTCTTATACGGTAGGACCTATTTTACCTTCTTCGGAGAAGTAAATTACTATGCCGGATACTTGTTGGTAAGTTTACCCATTATTGTAAGATTAATCATTACAGAAAAATCAATATTGACAAAGGTTCTCCTTTTCTTTGGGAGCATAATTGTAACATTTGCAATCATATCGACGGTATCAAGGTCAGCTATCTTCAGCTTAATTATTATAGCGCTATTATTTTTTCTATATATTTTATTCCGTAGGGGTCAGCGTAAATTCATAGCTGCCATTGCGATCTCAATGTTTTTAATGATATCTGGTATAATATTTACTACGGATATTGGAAATAAATTAATAGATTTCTTTACGCTCACAAGACGGATGGAAACAATAATCCAGGGCCGCGATGCCTCGGTTAGCCAACGACAAACAATTTTGGAAATTGGAATGAGAATGATCGAAGCCCATCCCGTCGTCGGTGTCGGTTTTGGCACATTTGAAGAGAATTTCGATAACTATAAGCATGCTGAGCTTTCTACAGGGTATGCAAGGTCGGCCCACAACACTCCACTAAAAATATTTGCTGAAACAGGGATAATAGGGCTTATAGCCTCTTTAATTTTCATCATTTCACTTTTGTACAATCTTGTGCAACCATTAACATCAATACACGATCGCCACCGAGAAGTTGTAATGCTTTCACTTCTCGTATCTATAATATCTTTTCTAATTATGAGCTTGACACTTGACCAGCTTTTTGAACCTCATTTTTGGATACTAAGTGGAATCGCTTTAGCTTATATAAAAGTAATTAAAGATAATCCATTACTAATAAATAAAAAGATTGAGTGACAAATGTTAGACCTTTCGATAATCATAATATCCTGGAAAATGAAAGACATGCTTAAGAAGCTACTCTTATCGATCGAACAATATACAACAGATATCATATATGAAATAATCGTTATTGATAATAATTCACAAGATGGAACTTCTGAAATGATAAAGGGAGAGTTTTCAAAAGTACATCTTATCACAAATACCAGCAACCTTGGTGTTGCCCGAGCAAGAAATCAAGGCTTAAAAATCGCGTCAGGTAGATACTTATTGATACTCGATGCCGATATGGTTTTGAAAGAAAATTCCTTTATGCACTTAATGAGATTTATGGATCAAAAACAAGATGCCGGACTTACTGGTTGTAAATTGGTCTTCCCCGACAATACTATTCAACCGAGCAGCAGAAGATTTCCAACACTATTAGCTTTTTTATTTCGTCGACTCGAATTTATTCCGTGGATTCGAAATAGTCGAACACTCCGTTGGCATGAGATGGCTGACTGGGATCGATCAGATATAAGATCAATAGATTATGTCATCGGTGCATGTCAGATGATCCGCCGCGAAGCATTTCAGGATGTTGGCTTTCTCGACGAGAATATTTTCTACGGTCCCGAAGATATCGACTTTTGCTCGCGTATGCATAAGCAAGGCTGGAAAATCTATTACTATCCTTTCACAAGTATAGTACATTATGAACAGCGTGTAACTAAGAAGAAATTATTCTCTAAACTGACGTGGCTCCATTTCAGAGGAATTGTGTATTTATTCATTAAGCATCGTGGTAAATTTTCTAATAATTAAAAAGATGAGTATAGCTAACCGGATTCGATATAATTCTTTCTTTTCTCTCTCATCTTCTGTAATACGTCTGCTTACGAGTTTCATTTTTTTTATTGGAATAGCACGTTTTTATGGAGTAGAAGTTTTTGGTAGCTTCACAGCCGCTCATACATTAACACTTATGTTTTTATACCTCGCCGATTTTGGGTTAGATATTTTACTGACAATCGAAGTCGCGAGGTCAAAAGAAAATGCTTCAAAGATTTTAGAAAAGTATTTCCCAATTAAATTAATATTATCTGTAGCTGCTCTTGCCGGCGCTTGGCTGCTTCCCCTGTTCGAGGATTTGAGCAACCTTACTCGAATATTGATATTTATACTCAGCTTTAATATTATATTTACATCTCTGACAACTTATTTTTTTGCGCTTTTTAAAGGCATCGAACAATTCCAACACGAAACAAAAATATCTTTTATAATAAATCTCTCCCTTATTGCCTTACTAATTCTATGTGGTTTTTTACAAGTTGAGATTCAATATCTAGCTTTAGCTTTTATCTTGTCAAGAGCAGTCGGACTTGCTTTAGCATTTTACAAATTAAATAAAACTCTGCATTTCAATCACTTCCGGTTATCTTTTAAGGGTTTGAGCAGTCAATGGAAAATAATCACAGTATTCGGCCTGCACTTGATTTTGGGAAATCTTTATTTCCAATTAGACACTATACTTCTATCTATCTGGAAAGGAGATTTAGAAGTGGGCATTTATCAGGCGGCTTTTAAGCTTATTATGTTTACACTCATAATCCCGGATGTTATGATAAATGCAATGTTGCCCGTCTTATCGAATTACTACTCAGAAAACAGAGAAAAGTGGTTAATGTTAGCAAAGCTTTTAAACAAAACTCTATTCATGATAAGCATCCCGATTGCACTGATTCTTTTCTCATATGCCGAACAAATAATTTCATTATTGTATGGTAAAGGGAGATTCATCGAGGCAGCAACTGTTTTAAGAATCTTCGCAGTGACGATTGTTATTCGATACTCTGCCGAGGCTTTCGCATTAATGTTGACGACTTCTCACCGGCAATTTTCAAGAGTCGTGATAGTAGCTGTCGCAGTGACGATGAACTTTTCTCTAAATTCTTATGCGATCCCAAAATACGGAATGGTCGGAGCCGCAGTCGTTTCTCTGATAACCAACCTAATAGTCGGCATAAGTTACTTTTTTACGAATCATTTCAGAGATGTGGTAAAGTTTTTTAACATAAAATTTATTGTCTTCTTTGGTGGCACTATTGCTTTCGGCTTCATATTAAACAATGTTCTTGCTTTGAATTGGATAATCGCACTTGGATTAATAACAATCTTTTCATGTTTCTTTATTTATTTTATAGGTTATAATTCTAAAGAAAGAAATTTAATTTTTACATGGCAAAAAGAAATTATCTAATATAATGATTCGACAAAACGCTATCTCGAACACCCGATCCACCACTGGCATGATAGTTAATATCAAACTGGCAATATCCACCTACTCTGAAGTCTAAATACTCAAAACAGTGCCTACAAAATTATATGAAATGAAAACTGTATTAGACATTTGTAAAGTAAATGATAATCCTTTATCTTAATATAAATTATGGCGATTAGATTATCAAAAGAACAACTACTTTTATTATTGATAGATGCTTTAACTATTAATTTTGCATGGTTTATCTATTATTTCTTCAGAATTAAAAGTGGCTGGATTTCTCATTCCCTAGATCCTGAGTTGTGGCTTCCTATGATAGCTATCTGGTTTTATTGGCTATTAATATTCTCGTTATTCGGATTGTATCGTCCATGGCATGCATACTCAAGGTTTGATGAATTTATATCTATATTTAAATCTACAATCGTCGGGACAATATTTATATTCTTTATAGTATTTATCGATGATCAAGGAATTGAATCTCCCCTACATTCACGTTTTCTGATACTGATCTATTGGATATTAATATTTGGATTTGTGTCGGGCGGACGATTATTATACCATTCTTCTCAGAGAAGATTGCTACTTCGAGGCATCGGTTTACAGAATACAATCATTATAGGAATAAATAATAAAGGAATTGAATTAGTAGAAAAAGTAAAGAAGTTTCCCGGCTTAGGTTACAAAATAATCGGCTTCGTCTCATCTGAGAACAATTATAATATATCCGATTTTGAAGAAATCCCTGTGCTTGGAAATATTAAGGATCTAAGTGAAATCAATAAAAAATATAAAATTAAAAATATCCTGATAGCTCTGGATTCTACTGAACACGAAAAATTATTAAATATTATTGCTGCATGTACTGATAGCGATGTCAGCATAAAAATTATACCTGATTTATATGATATTATCAGCGGAAACGCACGAACTAATCAAATTTATGGTTTTCCGCTTATCGAAATTACGCCAGTATTGATGCAACCGTGGGAACTCGCGATAAAAAGAACTATTGATTTTCTAGTATCAACAGTTATTTTAGTTTTTGGAATTCCTATTTGGTTAATTATCGCAATCGTGATAAAACTAGATTCCAAAGGCCCGATTTTCTATACTCAGGAAAGAGTTGGAAAAGATGAAAAACTATTCAAGGTGATAAAATTCAGATCAATGGTAAGCGATGCTGAAAGTAAATCGGGTCCTATTTGGGCGAATAAAGAAGATCCGAGGATCACTCGTGTTGGAAAAATATTGCGAAAATTGAGACTGGACGAAATTCCACAATTTATTAATGTTCTTGACGGTGATATGAGTTTAGTCGGACCACGTCCAGAACGACCATACTTTGTTGAACTTTTATCAAAAGAAATTCCCCTTTACAAAAGAAGATTAAAAGTACGCCCGGGAATTACTGGATGGGCTCAAGTAAAACATAAATATGATGAAAATATTGAAGATGTGAAGAAAAAAATTCAATACGACCTATATTATATTGAAAATATTTCTTTACGTTTAGATTTAAAAATTTTATTTCATACTATTACAGTAGTATTATTAGGAAAAGGTCATTGATTAAATTTTAACAAAATAGAAAAAGAAATTATGAAACTTCAACTTGTCGACTTGGTTACCCAATACAAATCAATTAAACCCGAAATAGATAAAGCAGTACTGGATGTTATTGAATCGGGGCAATTTATTCTTGGTCCGGCTGTAAAGGACTTCGAAACAAATGCAGCAAATTACTTAGGCGTAAAACATGCCATTGGGTGTGCCTCGGGTACCGATGCTCTGCAGGTTGCCCTAATGGCTTATGACATCGGACCGGGAGATGAGGTTATTACTACTTCATTCACATTTGTCGCAACTGTTGAAACAATTGCATTACTCGGAGCTAAACCTGTTTACGTCGACATCGATCCGGACACATTCAACATAAGTCCTGCAAAAATTGAAGCAGCTATCACAAAAAATACGAAAGCAATTATCCCTGTACATTTATATGGCCATCCTGCCGATATGGATCCTATTATGGAAATTTCAAATAAATATGGGATACCAGTAATCGAGGATACTGCGCAAGCAATGGGGGCTGAATACAAAGGTAAAAAGGTTGGAGCCATTGGAAATATCGGCAGTATCAGTTTTTTCCCAAGTAAAAATTTAGGCGCATTTGGAGATGCTGGTTTAATAACTACCAACGACGATAATTTAGCCGATAAAATCCGAATGATTATTGTCCACGGTTCAAAAATCAGATACTACCATGAAATACTCGGCGTTAATAGCCGCCTCGATTCCATTCAGGCAGCAATATTAAATGTAAAAATAAAATATCTAGACAAATGGAATGAAAACAGACGTCGTGCCGCTACAACGTACAATAATTTTTTTGTTAATAGTGAAGTTATAACGCCGGTTGAAAAAGAATATGCTAAACATATTTTTCATCAGTATACTGTAAGAGTACCGAAGAGAGATGAGTTAGCCGAATATTTGAAATCAAAAAATATTCCTCATGCTATCTACTACCCTATTCCATTACACAAGCAGCAAGCATATCTAAATTTAGTACCGAATGAATTAAAATTACCGGTTACTGAAAAACTTACGAATGAAGTAATTTCGCTTCCGATGCACAGTGAATTAACAAATGAAATGCTGGAATATATTTCCGGTGAAATTTTGAATTTCTATAAAAATAAATAAACGGACTGATATGGCAAAAACACTCGTTGTCACACCGACATATAACGAAGCAGAAAACATCGAACGGCTTATAGATTCAGTACTTTCTCAAAATTCTAATATCGAGATTCTTGTCGTTGATGATAACTCACCTGACGGAACTGCATCATTAGTTACAAAAAAACAGACTGTTGATGCCCGAGTTCATCTTATTCAACGCCCAAAAAAAATGGGACTGGGTACTGCTTACGTAACAGGATTTAAATATGCCATCGATAAATCATTCGATTTTGTTGTCGAAATGGATGCCGATTTTTCACATGATCCGTCTGAAATTCCAAATTTTTTAGAATTAATCAAGGAAAATGACCTTGTGCTGGGTTCTCGATATATAGACGGTGTCAGAATTCTTAATTGGCCCATCAGAAGATTAATATTATCCTATGGTGCAAGTGTATACACACGACTTGTAACCGGCATGCATATAAAGGATACTACCGGGGGTTTTAAATGTTTCAGAAGAAAAGTTCTTGAATCGATAGATTTGGATAAAATACATTCCAACGGATACGCTTTTCAGATCGAAATGAATTATAAAGCCTGGGAAAAAGGATTTAAAATTGTAGAACACCCCATAATATTTGCAGACCGGCGACATGGAACATCAAAAATGTCAAAAAAAATAATTTACGAAGCAGTCTTCCTGGTCTGGAAATTAAAATTTCAAAGTATTTTCAGCAAAATTTAAGTATAATCTTCTATGCAATTATCAGTTATAATCGTCAGTTATAACGTCAGGACATTTTTGGAAAATGCTCTCAATTCTATTCAGAAAGCGATGCAAAATATTACGGGGGAGGTTTTTGTAGTTGATAATGCGTCGGACGATGGAAGTGTTGAAATGGTTCAGAAAATATTTCCGTTTGTAAATATTATTGCAAACAAAAGTAATATTGGGTTCGCAGCAGCAAACAATATCGCTTTAAAAAAAGCTTCCGGTAATTATATCGCCATAATTAATCCTGATACAGTCGTGCAAGAGGATACATTCACATCTCTGATCGGTTTTTTAGACGGGAATCCGACTATCGGTTTGGCGGGCTGTAAAATATTGAACTCAGACGGAAGCTTGCAGCTTGCCTGTCGACGGAGTATACCAACCCCCTGGTCGGCATTCACGAAAACTATCGGACTAAGTCATATTTTTCCAAAAACAAAACTTTTCGGAAAATATAATCTGACTTATCTTGATCCGGATAAAACCTATGAAGTTGAAGCAGTTAGCGGTTCCTTTATGTTTTTACGAAAAACTGTTTACGATCAAGTTGGCGGGCTTGATGAAACATTTTTCATGTATGGAGAGGACCTTGATTGGTGTTACAGAATTCTGAGATCAGGATGGAAAATATTTTATTTCAGTAAAACTCAGATTATACATTACAAAGGGGAAAGTACCAAACAAAGCAATATTGACGACATCAAAACATTTTACGATGCTATGCATATATTTGTAAAAAAGCATCTGAACCATTCGCTTCTCATTTTATTTTTCTTACGACTTGGAATTTTTTTCCGCTCGATGCTTGCCTGGGCTTTTAAATTAACTAAAAATTCTATACTCCCGATTTCCGATTGGTTAATCATAATCATTTCTTTGGGAATTGGTTTTTACTTAAGAACAAATGTATTTTTCTTTTTCCCTGACTATGCTCTTTTGCCTATATTCATAATACCTGGAGGGGTAATCACTGTAATAATTCATATCCTTGGCGGTTATTCCAAATATAAATATTCAATTTCCAGCACAGTCGTGGCTGTGATTGCAGGATATACAATAATTACGTCTCTAACTTTTTTCTTTAAAGAATTTGCCTTCAGCAGAATCGCTATTATTTATTCGGCAGTAATTTCTTTGATTATTCTATCTGTTTTCAGAATATTTATAAAATATATGTTGCGCTATGGTATTTTCCGCAGCAACAGCATATTAGGCAAAAATACTTTCATTGTCGGTATAACGGATACTAGCCCACAACTTTTACAAAAATTACGAATCCGTGTTAATGATAGATATAATGTTGTAGGCTTCATCGATATCACACGAAAACGTATTGGTGATAAAATCTCAGGCATTGAAATTATTGGCAGTGTAAATAATATCCGTAAACTAATAACCGAATATAATGTCAGTGAAGTGATTTTTTCGACTGATTCCCTTTCGTTTAAAGAAATTCTCTCGATCATCGGGCGATCGCAAACAAGAGATGTAAATTTCAGAATGGTACCTAATAGTCTTGAAGTAATTATCGGCAAAACCCACATCGATCACCTCAACGATCTGCCCTTAATAGATATTGAATATAAATTGAATTTAAAATTTAATCAATTTATTAAACGTATTTTTGACCAAATAACGGCTTTTATACTAATAATCATTTTTTTCCCGACAACAAGAGCATTTAAGAAAAAATTTCATTATAATTTATTGAAAAATGTCCTGACGGGTAAATACAGTTTAGTCGGATCACCTATCGGAACAATGTATGAAAATAATATATTAAAACCCGGCTTGATGGGTTTGGCACAGCTAAACAATTCGGATAATTTAAATCGGGAAGAAATAGAAAAATATGATTTATTTTATGCAAAAAATTATTCTCCGATTTTGGATGCCGAAATAGTAATCAAGTCGATAATTCTTTCAATTAAAAAGAGATAATTATGGCAAAAACAATACTTGAATTTGAAAAACCTGTTTTTGATCTTGAAAATAAAATCACAGAAATGCGGAAATTAGGTGAAACAGTCGATTTATCATCTGAAATAAAAAGCCTTGAATCAAAATTGGAACAAGTAAAAAAAGATATTTATACTAATCTATCCAGGTGGCAAAAAGTACAGATCGCCCGCCATCCTGAACGTCCGTACACATTAGATTATATAAACATGATGTGTAAAGATTTTATAGAACTCCACGGAGACAGGTCGTTCAAAGATGATAAAGCCGTTGTCGGCGGGTTCGCTCAATTAGAAGACGAAACTGTGATGATAATCGGAATGCAAAAAGGGAGGGATACAAAACAAAATATTTACAGAAATTTTGGTATGCCGAATCCTGAGGGTTATCGTAAAGGGTTGAGATTAATGAAATTAGCCGCTAAATTTAATAAGCCGGTTATTACCCTTTTAGACACTCCGGGCGCTTATCCCGGATTGGAAGCCGAAGAACGCGGACAGGCAGAAGCAATCTCACGTAATATTTTTGAAATGTCACACTTGCCAGTACCTATAATCGTTACAATTATCGGCGAAGGAGCTTCTGGCGGGGCTTTGGGTTTAGGGCTTGGAGACAGAGTCTTAATGCTCGAAAACTGCTGGTTTAATGTTATCGCTCCCGAATCGTGTTCCAGTATTTTGTGGCGAAGCTGGGAATATAAAGAAAAAGCTGCTGAAGCGTTAAAACTCACTGCTGAAGATCTTATAGAACAAGGAGTCATTGACCGCATTATTCCCGAACCTTTAGGAGGCGCTCATCGTGATCATATTCAAACAGCATTTATACTGAAAAATATATTATTGGAAGAAATAAAAAAACTGAAAAATATTCCTGTCGATAAATTGATAAACAAAAGGATTGATAAATATTCTAAAATGGGTGATTGGGACGAATAATTTTCCTTTTAGAAAAATACGTCGCTAATAATATGCTATCACATACAACAAATATCCGTATCCGGTATGCAGAAACAGACCAGATGAACGTTGTATACTATTCTAATTATTTTGTTTACTTTGAGACAGGACGGACTGAACTATTTCGCTCCATCGGACTTCCCTATTCCAAGATAGAAAAAATGGGTTACATACTCCCGGTAGTTGAAGCTTATGCAAAATATTATAAATCCGTTGCCTATGATGATGTAATTCATGTTATAACAAAAATAAATGAAATACAGTCAGCTAAAGTTAAGCTTGAATATGAAATCCGTGAAGCAGAAACCAAAGATTTAATAGCAGAAGGATTTACGGTACACATATTTTTAAATTCCAAAACCAGAAAGATCAACAGAGCGCCCGAAATATTTTCAAACACAATACAAAAAGCATTCGATAAAAATATATAATATGGTTTCAGAAAAATTATTAGAAATTCTCCGCTGTCCAAAATGTATTACAGAACTTATTTATAACCAAGGCGAAAATACATTAACTTGTACATCTTGCGGGAAAGTATTTGCCGTTAAAAACGACATACCTATTATGTTGTTAGACGATGAGGACGAAAATGCCTGACACAATAAATGACAGTCGTATTAGTAGATTAATTCAGGAAGCTTTATTTGAAGACATAGGTCTTGGCGATATAACAACCGAATCAATTGTACCGTCAGATATGCTGGGTGAAGGGAGAATCATTGCAAAAGAATCAGGAGTAATTGCCGGCTTAGAAATCGCATCGCTAGTTTTTGAATATGTTGATCCTGAAATTACTTTAAAAAAGCACATAACCGACGGCTCCCTCGTAAGTCGAGGTAATTTAGTGGCGACGCTTGATGGTCCTTTGTCGAGCATTTTGAAAGCCGAGCGTACAGCTCTAAATTTTTTGCAAAGGATGAGTGGTGTAGCAACAACTACACGTCAGTTTGTTGGTGCGGTAGCCGGTACAAATGCAAAAATTACTGACACAAGAAAAACGGCTCCAGGAATGCGTCTTCTGGACAAGCTGGCGGTCAGAATTGGCGGCGGTGTGAACCATCGATTTGGACTTGACGATATGGTTCTTATTAAGGATAATCACATCGCAGCGGCCGGCGGAATTTCAAAAGCAATCGAACACTGTGTTGCCTACCTCAGAGCAAGCGGAATAAAAATTAAACTTGAAGTCGAAACTAAAAATCTGGATGAAATTCGGGAGGCTCTAAAATTCGGTTCCGTCAACAGAATTATGCTCGACAATTTTTCTATTGCTGAAATGGCTAAAGCTGTTTTGTTGATTAGCAAAAAGGTCGAGGTTGAGGCTTCAGGCAATGTTACACTAAACAACGTTTTACAAATAGCCGAAACCGGAGTTGATTTTATATCAATCGGCGCTTTAACTCATTCCATAAAAGCGCTCGATTTATCACTCAACCTGGAAAACAAACCGATTTGATTCAACTAAATGAACGAATCCATAATTAAACTTGGCAAAGATACAGCAACCTACGGTATTTCAACTATTGTTGCCCGGTTATTAAATTTTCTTTTAGTCCCCTTTTATACGAATGTTTTGCTCCCAAGTGAATACGGGATAACAGCATATGTTTTTTCACTCATTGCGTTCCTTAATGTAATTTATAATTATGGGATGGAATCAGCTTATTTCAAGTATTCTTCAACGCTTGAAATAGGTTCCAAAAAACAAAATTTCAGCACACCTTTTTTCTCGATCCTTTTTTCTTCATTCATATTTTCAGTGCTTATAATATCCTTGGCGAAGCCAATTGAACTTGCGATTGATATTCCGGAAATATTTTCTCGAATAGTGATATATTCGGCAATTATATTATTTTTCGATGCACTATCAATTATTCCTTTTGCATTATTACGCCAATCGGGTAAAGCCAAAATTTTTGCCGGTATAAAAATTATTAATATCGTAATAAATGTAACTCTAAATGTTGTGCTTCTGATACATTTCAAACTCGGAGTCGAAGGAATATTCATTAGCGGTATGGCGGCATCGTTTCTAACGTTTGTTTTGCTTATACCTATAATCTTAAGAAACCTCACTTTTAATTTTTCGGGAGAACTTTTTAAAAATCTATTAAAATTCGGATTACCTTCACTCCCTGCCGGTTTTGCTCTAATGATGCTGCAAGTAATTGACAGGCCAATATTAAAAATGTTGACTGATGATTCAATGGTCGGTATATATCAGGCAAATTACAAATTAGGGATATTCATGATGCTAATAGTTTCGATGTTCGATTATGCGTGGAAGCCTTTTTTTTTCAATAACTCGCGAACGACAGATGCAAAAGAAATATTTGCTCGGGTGACAACGTACTTTTTGTTAATTATGGCTTTCGTTTTTCTGACTTTGACATTATTTATAGATGATTTAGTTAAAATAAAAATTATAAACCGCTTTATAATACATCCTGACTACTGGCACGGACTAGGAATAGTGCCAATAATTTTATTGGGATATTTATTCAATGGTTTATCTTTATCATTTTCAGCAGGAATTTATATAGAAAAAAAAACCTACTATTTGCCGATTATAACAATTTCATGTGCAATGGTAAACATTGCGATGAATTTTATGCTCATTCCATCATTCGGAATATTGGGCGCTGCTTTCGCTACCCTGATAAGTTATGCTGTTATGGCAATTTTAATGTTCATATTCGTGCAATCTATTTATAAAATAAAGTATGAATACTCGCGTTGGTTTAAAATTATTGTCAGTACGACTATTGTTACATTGATTTTCATTATTCTACCCGAGGGAGCCTATTCAATATCTGTAAAATTCGTATTACTTTTATTCTTCCTTCCATTTCTTTACCTCCTCCGCTTTTTTGCCAGAGGGGAGATTTCGTATTTAAAGAAATTAGTTACGAAGTCATCACATAACTAATACATAGAAATAAATCTTGTTAGTTAAAATCCTCTTTTTTTTGTATATTATAACACAAAAATTGGATATCCATTGGAAAAAGAGAAAAATATAAAAAATAATAAAAAAGATACCCCGTTCCAGGTTGGCGGACAGGCTGTAATTGAAGGGGTAATGATGCGCTCACCCTCAGCTTATGCAACTGCTGTAAGAAGAACAAACGGTGAAATTATTGTTGACAGGGCTGATTATCAGTCTATAACAGCAAAACACAAATTTTTAAAACTCCCGATAATGCGTGGCGCAGTCGGTTTAATTGAAATGCTTTCATTAGGGATTAAAACTCTGAATTTTTCAGCTGAAATCGCAATGAAGGACGCTGAAAACAAGCAAAATTCAGATAAGAACGAATCTAAATTTCAATTGTCTATTTCGTTAATTATAGCAATTTTTTTCGGGATATTGTTATTTTTTGTTATTCCCCTGACGGTTACCACAAAATTATTTAATATTGAACAAGATGCTATAAGTTTTAATATTTTCGCCGGGGTAATAAGATTAATTATCTTATTAGGATACATATGGGGAATTTCGCGCATGAAAGATATTCAAAGAATATTTCAATATCATGGGGCGGAGCATAAGGCAGTATTTGCATACGAACTCAATGCTCCACTAACTATCGAATCAATTAAAAATTATAGCCGTTTCCATCCACGTTGTGGAACTAGTTTTCTATTAATCGTTGCATTAACTGCAATAATGTTCTTCGGAATTTTCGATGCGCTATATATCATCCTGATTGGTCCAATGAACCTTATTACACGTTTGCTAACTCACTTGCCGCTGGTCCCGATTATTGGTGGAATATCGTACGAATTCATTAAAATATCATCGAAAAGGTACGACAGTTTACTAGGAAAGATACTGATAGCGCCGGGATTGTGGCTCCAAAGAATTACAACTCAGGAACCTGATGATTCGCAGCTCGAAGTCGCAATTACTGCCTTAAAAACCGCCTTAATGCTACCAATTGAATCTGTAGAAAAAGAAAATAAACCCGATGAACTAATTACTGTTGAGATAAATTAATGTTTGAGCGTTTAGAAAAAATAAAAATCAGATATGATGAAATCACAGAATTATTGAGTGATCCCAAGGTAATTAGTAATCAGGAATACTTTCGTGAATTAAGTAAGGAGCACAGCGATTTATCAGAAATTGTAAGGAAATACGAGATTTATAAAAAATTTCACAAAGACCTTGATGGCTTACGCGAAGTGTTAAATGAATCAAGAGATTTTGAATTAAAAGAGATCGCTGCAGCGGAAATTCCTGAAATCGAAGCTAAATTATCTTCTATTGATGAAGACTTAAAAACCTTGCTCTTACCAAAAGATCCAAATGATTCGAAAAACTGTATAATGGAAATAAGAGCCGGTACAGGGGGTGATGAAGCTGCATTATTCGCCGGTGACCTTTACAGGATGTATATGCGTTATGCGGAAAAAAATAATTGGAACGTTGAACTTATGGACTTTAACGATACAGGCAAAGGTGGCTTCAAAGAAGTAGTTATACGAATCACGGGAAGTGAAGCTTATGGAAAATTAAAATTTGAGAGCGGTGTCCACCGTGTTCAACGTGTACCTGAAACCGAAGCTCAAGGACGTGTACATACCTCAGCTTCAACTATTGCTGTTCTCCCTGAAGTTGAAGATGTAGAAGTAGAAATAAATCCGGCAGACCTTCAGTTCGATACATATCGTGCAGGTGGTAAAGGCGGGCAAAACGTAAATAAAGTCGAAACAGCAGTCAGAATTACACACACAACTTCTGGTATTGTGGTGGCATGCCAACAAGAGCGGTCACAGTTTAAAAATCGTGAATTAGCAATGAAAATGCTCCGCGCAAAGCTTTACGAAAAAATGGTTAGTCAGCAAAACGCTGAATTGTCAGCTCAAAGAAAATCGATGGTTAAAAGTGGAGATCGGAGCGATAAGATCAGAACGTATAATTTCCCTCAGAACAGAGTAACAGATCATAGAATTGGGCTTACTCTCTACAATTTATCGGAATTTATTGACGGTAAGATAGATGAGATGATTGAACAATTAAAATTAGCCGATAAGGCAGAAAAATTAGCTAATTCCGAAAAATCCTGATTCTCATTTACTTGAGTAAAAGTATTTTTTTTGATTCTGAAAAAATCTTTCCCTCTTCGGTTTTTGCATTAAGACGAATCGTGTAAATCCCGCTTGCAATGCTTAATCCATTGACGTCCATCCCATCCCACTCGATTGAATATTTTCCAATATTTATTTGATCAGTTATCAATGTTTTTACTTTTCTCCCCATGATATCAAAAATGATTAAATCAATAACCGATGGTGAAGTGATAGAGAATTTAATTGTCGTTGAAGGATTGAATGGATTCGGATAATTTTGCTCGAGTGTAAATTTTTGAGGTGTTTTACCCTCCTGCTTAATATTCGTTCCCGTTGACGAATAAATATAAACTGTTGTGATATTTGCATTATCGATCACAACACTTTGTGATGCAAGCATATTTATTGAAAAATAAATTCCGCCTAATCCATCTTGCATTATTAATCCTTTTATTAAAGGATTATTTATTACGGGCCAACTAAGATCGATAGGAATACCACCCTCTCCATGCTGTATTGATAAAACAAATGTATCCTGTAAAGTCTGTGTTGTAATTAATTTTCTCAAATCTAATACCATACCTTGTCCGAGGCAGGAAGGAACTCTAATATCCACAAATCGAAAATCAAATACCGGTGTAGGAGGTTTTGGAGGATATTCCATTTCTCCTAAAACTGCATCGATACAATGATCAGCTTGCAGATCCCAACCGAAATTAATAGTTCGTGCAGTATTCAGATTCGAAGCAGTGATCGGAATTTTTATCTGAGTTTGTGACAAAACTACACTTGAAATCGCCATGGCAAATGTTAATCCAAGAATGAATAATTTTTTGAAACGCATTTTCATTTTTCTTTCCTAAAAAAATAATGGGTCAACCGCTCAACTCACCAAAATATAACCATTCTAAATTATAAAACAAACTATCTTTTTATAAAATTAACCATAACAATAGCCGCCATTGCCTCTGCAACAGGTACAATTCTGGGGCATAAGCATGGATCGTGTCGCCCTTCGATTTTAAAAGTCTTTTTAAATCCTTTTATATCGACCGTTTGTTGGGGCAAAGAAATTGACGAAGTAGGTTTTACTGCAAGTCTCAAAACGATGTCTTCGCCAATAGTAATACCACCTAAAACACCACCGGCATTATTTGTTTTAGTCCGGAAGCGTTTATTTTTTTTATCATAATAGAATTCATCGTTATGCTCGCTTCCTCGCATACTGGCTGACTGAAATCCAGAACCGATTTCAAATCCTTTAACGCCCGGGATTGATACCATGGCTTTAGCCAATTCTGCATCGATTTTATTAAAAACGGGGTCTCCGAGTCCGGTAGGACATCCCTTAATGACGATCTCAACTACACCACCCAATGAATCACCTTTTTTGATTATTTCTAAAATTTTCTTTTCCATTTTTTTAGCGGCAACAGGGTCAGGGCACCTTAAAGGATTTTTTTCAATTTGAGAATAATCGATATGCATCGATTTTATTCCACCAATTTCTCTTGTATATCCTAGAATTTTTATATTTCGCTTTAATAAAATCTTTTTTGCCACTGCCCCGGCAGCAACTCTCCCGATGGTTTCACGACCGGAAGCACGCCCCCCTCCTCTATGGTCGTAAATCCCATATTTAGCGAAATATGAGTAATCTGCATGACCCGGTCTGAAAATATTCTTCAGATTTTCATAATCACCGGAATTTTGACCTTCATTCCACACCAGCATACAGATAGGAGTGCCTAAAGATTTATCGTTATATATCCCGCTGATAATTTCTAATTTATCACACTCCATGCGTCGCGAAGTTACAACTGATTGTCCCGGCTTTCTACGGTCAAGTTCTTTCTGAATTTCTTTTTCTGTTATCTTCAGTCCCGGTTCAACACCATCGATAATTACTCCTACCGCACGTCCGTGACTTTCACCGAAAGTTGTAATTTTAAATTTATTTCCAAAAGAATTACCGTTCATAGTTCATCTCGTTATTGTGGTATATTTTCTAATTTTTCAAACTCGTTCCAAAATTCCGGATATGATTTTGAGACGCATCCCGGATTTTCGATCGATATCCCTGATATTCTCAATCCGGCAACTGCAAAACTCATTGCTATTCTGTGATCATTATATGTATTGATAGCACAACCTTTATATTTTCCCGGAAAGATTTCAATTGAATTTTCAGAGTGCGATACATTTGCTCCAAGTTTTTTTAATTCACAAACTAACGCGGATATACGATCAGATTCCTTGTACCTCAAGTGTCGAATATTATTAATCAATGTCGGGCTATCTGCAAACAAGGCAGTAATCGCTAATGCGGGAACAACATCCGGAATATCGTTCATGTCAACGTTAATACCTTTTAAATTTCCCCCAATAATCTCAACACCAAATTCTCCGGAATTTACCGAACATCCCATTTCTTTCAAAATATTTATATACTTTGTATCTCCTTGTATGCTATCCGAATTAAGATTTTTTAAAATAATTTTCCCTCCGGTTATTGCAGCAGCTGTTAAAAAATATGAAGCCGACGAGGCATCCGCTTCTACCATAATAGTTCCGGATTTATAAGCTTTTCCGGCAGGAATGTAATATAAATTATCACTTGTTTCTACATTAATTCCGAAGTATTTCATTAATTGAGTTGTGATTCCAATATAAGGTTTTGAAGGAACATTAGAACAGATTTCAAGTTCTACATCTGACGCTGCGTAAGGAGCGATCATTAAAAGCGACGAGACGAATTGACTGCTTATAACTGAATTTAATTTTATTCTGCCTCCGTATAATTTTCCACCATGGATAGTAACAGGAGGAAAACCGTTATTTGTTTTTATATTTATACCCATCAATTTCAGAGTATCTGCCAAATCGCCAATTGGGCGTTTCAGCATGTTTTGATCTCCTGTGAGACGGATTATACCTCCTGACAATCCTGCAACACTACATAAAAACCGCATCACGGTTCCGGCATTTCCGACTTTGATATCTATATTCGAATCACCGAAATGTCCGCTGTTTCCTTTAATTTTTAATTCTGATGCGCTCTTAGTAAAATGTACTCCAAATCTTGCTATCGAATTCATCATTATCTGGCAATCATCGGCATGCGAATAATTCAAAAGCTTCGATGCCCCGTCTGCCAACATCGACAATATAATTCCTCTGTTTGTAATGCTTTTAGATGGAGGCAATTCGATAACCGCATCTACTCTGTTTGTGGATTTTATTTTCCTAAAATTATCAGTCATCTTGCTTTTGAAAATAATTTCTGCTGAAGACTTGCCTGTTCAATAAATATTTGCAAACCGTTTATTGTCCGGCATCCTTTCCTGATCGCATTTTTTATTAATTTAGTATTAATCGGTGTATAAATAAAATCGACTACGACTATCTCCGAATTTAACAACCCTGTCGATATTGGAGCAGTATTAATATTCGGATACATTCCGCATGATGTAGTATTTATAATCATTCTTATATTATTTTTCGCAATTATTTTTTTTGAAAGCAGATTTATATTAAGTGATTGGCAATCGAATTCATCTGCCAATGACTCAGTTTTCTTAGTATTCCTGCCACAAACGATTACATTATTTTTAATCTTTTTAGCACAGTAAACTGCCGTGCGGGTAGTTCCTCCTGTTCCGAGAACTGCAATTGTTCCGTTTTTGAATTTTATTTTTTTTAATAGATTCAGCAATGCCAATGCATCGGTATTATAGCCATATAAAATATTATGGATTTTGACAACTGTATTAATCGATTTAATCTTCGCAGCCTCAATACTCACTTTGTCTGCACATACAACAGCTTTTTCCTTGAAAGGTTTTGTAACACTAATACCCGAAATATATTTTTTAAACTGCCTAATAAATTTATTGAAATCATTCGTTAGAAAATTTATATAAACCGAATTAATTTTATTTTCATAAAATTTATTATTGTGCAAATATATTCCTTTACTGTGTGAAACGGGATTTCCTACTAAACCATATATTTTTGTTTTCCTATTAATTTTATTAAACCTGTAAACGTCATTGGCTTTATCGATTGTCAATTGTCCCGAAGCTGTATCATATTTATCACCGAGAGAAAAATAATTCAAATAATTTCCGAATTTCGGAGCAAGGATTCTGCTGATTGCTCCATGTTCCCCCATGCACAGAGCTGTTAATTTAACTCTCTCCTCCTCTGCCTTTTCAAGCAATTTAAATATTTTTAGATTATCTTCGATATTTTTTGCATAAACTGCTATTTTTACAATATCCGGATTGAATTTTTTAATTTTGTGAAATATTTTTTCAAGTGAATTGGGAGTTTCTGTAAAATTGTGGTACGACAAAATTGATTTTGACCCTGATGAACGCGCTAAGTCGACAATCTCTTTTACTCTCTTCTCACCATATTCCAAACCGACATCGATATAATCAATTCCCATTTCGATCGCATTTTTTAATATCTTGAATTTTTGGGGGCTATTATATTTACCTCCAGGATGAATAGTGATTATATTTTTTGCGTTTGACGCTTTAAGGATTTTGCTCAGGTCAATATTTTCAATGTTTTCAAGTCTGATTTCAATTAATTCAGATTTTAAAACCGCTTTCTTGATCAGCAAAATTGCATCACGCATACTCCGCGGTGCTATGCTGATACAATTCATAATGCTCTCAGCATTTTTTTTATGTCTTCATTATTTATAGGAATATTATGAACTCCGCTGCCGATGGAATTCAACAAAGTAAAATTAATCAAACCATCTCCAGCTTTTTTATCAGATTGAATGGCTTTACATATCCTGTCTATCGAAAAGATCCCCTTAATTGTCACCGGCAGCCCGAAATCCGCAAGAAGTAAAATCAATTTATTTAACGATCTAATATCCAACATTTGTAGAAATACAGAAAACTTTGCTTCTGCTACCATTCCAATCGCTACTGCTTCACCATGCGGAATCTTGTAACTCGATAATTGTTCTAAGGCGTGCCCCACTGTATGTCCAAAATTTAGTATGCGCCGAAAAGATTTTTCCAATTCATCAAGTTTAACTACTTTCGCTTTGAGTCCGCAACACGTATGAATTAAGTGAGTTAAAATATTTATATCTTTTTGTAAAATCTTTTCTCTGTTTTTCGATATAAATTCAAATAATTTTCTATCCAGTACTGCTCCGTACTTAATTGCTTCGGCTATTCCATTCCTGAACTCTTTTCCATCTAGTGTTTTCAAAGTAGCCACGTCAATGTAAACTACTTTCGGATGATAAAATGCACCTATTAGATTTTTACCCTTCGGATGATTCACTGCGACCTTTCCACCGATGGCGCTATCAATTTGAGATAGTAAAGTTGTTGGAATTTGAATAAAAGGGACTCCGCGGTTCAATGTCGCGGCAATAAATCCGGCAACATCACCAACCACTCCTCCGCCAAGAGCAATAATTACCGATTTCCTCGTCGCTCCGATTTCCAGAATTTTATCTTCAAGATTTTCTTTTATTTCTCTGGTTTTTGAATTTTCTCCAGCCTTGATTTTTAAAATGTGAACATCAGCCCCGATTTTCTTTAAATATTTGCTGAATGTTTTTCCATATAGCTTCAAAACATTCGTATCGGTGATTATAAATAGTCTAGAGTTGTTAAAATTTTTAACAATATCAGCGGCAATTTCTTTTAACGTAATGCCTGTGATGATATCATAACTTTCAGGTTTTTCCCGTCTGAATTTTACTGTTATATGTTTATACATTACTCAGCTAATAAATTTCCGTCTGAATCGACTAAATGAAAAGTTCTTTTATTCAAGTCAATTATATTTTTTTTGTTCATATCCACATCGCCTACAATAACAACACTCATCCGGTCAGTATCGAGATATTTTTCACTGACTCTTCTGATATCTTCGATTGTAATGCTCTCAATATTTTGTACATAATTATTGAAATAATCATCCGGTAGATCATATAAAACAAGATTTGTTAACTGTGATGCAATTTGACCCGATGTTTCAAACGAGCGCGGTAATCCTCTGATGAGTCCGTTTTTTGCAAATATAAGTTCTTCAGAAGTAACATTTTCATTTCTCATTCTTTTGATTTCTGCGAGTAACTCATATACAGAGCTATCAGTAACACTTGATTTAAAACCTCCGCCTGCTCCAAAAGATCCTCCATATTTCCTGTAAGTAAAACCTGAGCGAGCGCCATATGTATATCCTTTTTGTTCTCTCAAATTCCAATTAATGCGGCTGTTAAAATTTCCTCCCAAGATCATATTCATTACTTCGATTGCAAAATAATCAGTGGTTCCCCTCGGTACTCCGACCATTCCAATTCGGATCTGAGACTGTGGTGCATTTGGTTTGTCTGCCATAAATATCCCATTGTTATTTGCAAATTCCGGTTTAGGAATATTAACCATCCCGGTTTCCTTTTTTTCCCAGTTCCGGAAGTACTTATCAAAATATTTTCGCAGCTCGGACAATGATATATCTCCCACAACAATTAGTGTCGCGTTATTTGGTCTGATATATAAGTCATGAAATTTTACTAAATCTTCTCTGAAAAAATTTTTTAATACCGATTCATCCCCCTCAATTGGTCTGCCATACGGATGGGTAGTACCGAAAACTATCTTACCGAAAACTTTCCCGGCAATTGCTTCGGGTCTGTCTTTTTGCTGTAGAATGGCTGTTAATATTTCATTTTTAATTCTCTCGAATTCATTTTCGGGATATACGCTGTTTTGTAAAATATCAGACAATACCGGAAAAACTTTATCAAGATGTTTTTTCAATGACAAAACTGAAATAAAACTTGCATCATAACTCGTTGAAGCGTTAAATTGAGCTCCGAGAAAATTAAACTCATCGGCAATCTGCATAAGGTTTCTGGTTTTAGTGCCCGAATCAAGAAGCCGCAAAGTCAAGTTCGCTCTCCCCGATAGCTCTTCAGGATCGTGTCCTGCGCCTGTTTGAAACACAAATTGCATTTGGACTATTGGTAAATCCTTTTTTTGAACCAGCATTATTTTTAATCCGTTAGGAAAATCCGCTTTTTGATTTACCGGAAATGAAAAATTTGGATTTGCAGCGGCATCGGGAATTTTTGTCCGGTCGACTTGCGCGATGACTGTATTCATAATTATCATAGTTATCAATACATACTGAAAATATTTCATAATCTTCTCCGAAAATATATTTATGGTTTTGTCTGCAGTTCAGTTTTACCAACCGGAACCACACTTAAAATAACCTTGCCCTCGTCTTTCAAATACTTAGAGCAGGAATTTTTTATTTCATCGGGTGTTACCCCGGCATATCTTTTAAGATTTTCATTAAAATAACCGGGATCACCAACAAAAATATTGTACATATTCAATTGATCTGTAATCCCGCCAAATCCGCCGACTGATTGAAGCCGGTAAATCGAACTTGCTTCTATGCTGTTTTTTGAACGATCCAACTCACGTGTCTCGATTCCATTCTTTCGTATGAGAGATAGTTCCAAATTGATAGCAATTTCCAAATCTGTTAAATTTATACCCGGTTTTGCTGTCGCATAAATATAAAATGCTCCGGAGATTTCTCCGGCTCGGTGAAAAGCTAATACGTCTTGTGCAATCTGTTTTTCATACACTAATGACTTATAAAGTCTCGAATTTTTCCCTCTGGAAAGAATGTCTGAAAGTATATCAAGCGCAGGTTCATCTTTTGTAAAGTGAGGCTCAGTAAGCCAGGCAATATATAAACGCGGAAGTTGCACCTGATCTTCCAGAACCAAATAATTATTTTTATTCAGCACAGGAACGTTCGGTTTAGATTTGTCAATTACATTCCCTTTTGGAATTTCTCCAAAATATTTTTCGACTAATGTTTTCGTCTCCTGAATATCAATATCACCTCCTATACATAGACTGGCATTATTGGGAATATAATATTCACGAAAAAATTCTCTTACATCATCCAGTGTTGCGTTGGATAAATCTTCTTCAGTCCCGATTGTAAGCCAATTATATGGATGGTCAGACGGGTACAAATTTTCGTTTATAATTTTTAAAGATAGACCGTAAGGTTGATTTTCATAATTTTGACGTCGTTCATTTTTTACAACATCCCTCTGATTATCCAATTTTTCCTGATCCATGGCTTCCAATAAAAATCCCAAGCGGTCGGATTCGAGATATAACGCCAATTCAAGAAAATTGCTCGGAACCACCTCCCAATAATTTGTTCGGTCTGTATTTGTAGAGCCATTAAGATTTCCACCTGCATCCTGCAATAATTTAAAATGATCGCCCTTACCTACATTCTTTGACCCCTGAAACAGCATGTGCTCAAAAAGATGAGCAAAGCCCGATTTGCCTTGCTTTTCGCGTCCTGAACCGACGTGGTACCATAAATTCACAGCAACAATAGGTACCGTATGATCTTGATGCAAAATAACCTGTAAGCCATTCGGCAGAACGTATTTTTCATATTTGATGCTGATTTGAGAAAATGAAATTGAACTCATTAGTAGTATCGTGCATAAAAATGTTTTAAACATCTTGTCTCCATGTTTTACAAAATATTTTTGTCTGTTTAAGTTAACAATAGATCATAATAAATGCAATCTTGATATTCAATAATTAAATTTTAGCATGAAGATTATCTTTGGGAAAGATAAACTATTTTATTAATTTTCTACATGCGAAAATCAAATGAGAAGAAATCAAAACTTTCCGGAACCGATATTATTATCCGTGGTGCACGTGTACATAATCTTAAGAATATCAATCTCAAACTCCCGCGTTATAAGTTAATTATTTTTACCGGTGTGAGCGGATCAGGAAAATCAAGTCTCGCATTCGATACGATTTATGCCGAAGGACAAAGAAGATTTGTCGAAAGTTTATCCTCATACGCACGACAATTTTTAGAGCGCATGGATAAACCTGACGTCGATTTTATTGAAGGGCTTAGTCCTGCAATCGCTATCGAGCAAAAAACATCCGGACGAAATCCAAGGTCAACAGTTGCAACTTCGACAGAAATATACGATTATCTCCGACTTCTATTTGCAAGGATTGGTAAAACTTATTGTCATCGTTGCAGTAACGTTGTAAGGAAAGACACGGTTAGCACTGTCATAGAAAAACTAACCGAGACTTTAAACAATGACACAGAGACCCGTTTATTTGTTATGTTCCCTCTCAAAATCCATCCGAAAGCAACAATTTATGAAGAACTCGATAATCTGAGAAAACAGGGATTTATTCGTATCATGTGTGACGAACAAATAATCGAATTGACTGAAAAAATCCCATCTAAGATTTGTAAAGCTGATATATCGGTTGTCGTGGACAGGTTGATATTACGTAAGAATCAGGATAACTCCCGATTGGCAGAATCGATCGAAACGGCTTTTAAAGTCGGCTCGGGAAATTTAATTATAAAATATATTGAAAACGGAAGTGTATTCAGATTCAATCAGCATTACAATTGCGCTGAATGCGGGATCGAATATGAAGAACCCGATCCGAGATTATTTTCTTTCAACAGCCCATATGGAGCTTGCAACATTTGTCAGGGTTTTGGTCGGTCAACGGGAATCGATCTTGATTTAGTCATCCCCGACACTGCGAAAACTATTCGTGAAGGAGCAATTCAACCCTGGACAACGCCAAAATGGAAAAAATACCTAAAGGAGTTAATTGATGCCGCTCCCGAAAATAATCTAAACGTTGATGTCCCCTATTCCTCACTATCCTCGAGTGAAATTGATTTGCTTTTAAATGGTGGAAAAGGATTTGACGGGATTTATGATTTCTTCCGATATATTGAAAAAAAATCATACAAAGTCCATTACCGTTATTTATTGAGTAGGTACCGTGGTTACACCACTTGCGAAAATTGTAAGGGATCACGACTGCGTAAAGAAGCGTTGCAAGTTAAAATAAGAAGTAAAACAATATTGGATATCGTCAAAATGACCGTTGATGAATCGCATGACTTCTTTGTTAATTTGCCGATTACTGATGTTGAATACGAAATATCCAAACGCATTCTGGAAGAAATAAAGAAAAGAATAAAATACCTCGTCGATATCGGATTGGGTTATCTGACACTCGACAGACTCTCGAATACACTCTCGGGAGGCGAATCACAGAGAATTAATCTTGCCACATCGCTCGGATCTACGCTTGTAGATTCATTGTATGTGCTCGACGAACCTACGATAGGACTCCATCCAAAAGACAACAGGAGATTAATCAAAATATTAAAATCATTAAGGGACAACGGAAATACTGTAATTATCGTAGAGCATGATGCAGAAATGATGACTGAAGGTGATCTTATCGTCGACATGGGACCTGGTGCCGGTGTAAACGGAGGTGAAGTAATTTTTAAAGGCAAATTACAAGGCCTAAAAAATAATAAAATCTCTTTGACCGGAAAATATTTAAGTAACCGACTCAAAATACCGATACCCTCATCGAGGAGAAACGCTGAAGGAAATCACTTATTTATTTCGGGTGCAAGAGAACATAATTTAAAAAATATCGATGTTGAAATTCCTTTAAATAAATTCGTGTGTATAACGGGGGTAAGCGGATCGGGTAAAAGCACACTTGTGATGGATGTTTTATATCCGGCTTTAAAAAAAATAAATCGACAGGCTGGCGATACAACCTCCTACAAACATGGAACTTATAAGTCGATTACGGGACACGCAAATATATCCGACGTTGAGCTTGTAGACCAATCGCCTATCGGAAGAACTCCGCGTTCTAATGCTGCAACATTCATGAAGATTTTTGATACAATAAGAGATTTATTTTCGAAAACACAAGCAGCAAAGATACACGGCTTTACTCCAGGTCACTTTTCTTTCAATGTCACAGGGGGAAGATGCGATGTATGTGAAGGAAGCGGAATCCAGATAATCGAAATGCAATTCCTGGCTGATTTACAACTAATTTGTGATGCCTGCAAAGGAAAAAGATTTAAAAAAGAAATTCTTGAAATCAAATACAAAGGCAAAAACATTGATGATATTTTAAAAATGACAGTTAATGAGGCAACTGTTTTTTTCAAAACAGATCCTGCAGCCAAAAAAGGAGTCAGACTGTTAGAAGTATTAGTCAGTGTAGGACTTGGTTATATCCGGTTAGGACAACCGGCAACAACATTATCAGGCGGTGAAGCTCAAAGAATCAAACTTGCCGCCCACTTATCGGCTTCTTCAAATGAAAAAAACAAATTATTTATATTTGATGAACCCACAACCGGTTTACATTTTGATGATATATTAAAACTTTTAAAATGTTTCAATTCATTAATTGACACGGGAAATTCAGTCGTTATTATCGAACATCATCTGGATGTTATCAAGTGTGCTGATTGGATAATTGATCTCGGTCCGGATGCAGGAAAGGATGGGGGTACGATTGTTGCACAGGGAACACCTGAGGATATCGTAAAAGTTAAAAAATCTCACACAGGCCGATTTCTGAACGCTTTGTTATCTGATTGATATTGAAATTTACCAGCCCAAACCAATGCTCATTGATATGCTAAACCCTCCAAAATCTTTTTTCTTAACATTTACTAAACTTTCTATCCCGGCCGGATATTGCACAAAATAATAGCGTGCGTTGACGCCAAACAGTCTTGAATAATCTTCGCCGAAAAAAGCTCCACCGCCGATATATCCGCCTATTGTATAATGAGCTTTGCCATCTTTGAGCGAACTGAAAAATTCTTTCTTATAGGGTGAAGAGAATATCATCGCAGGTCCAACTGCCGCAGATATGTATGGACGGAAATTGTCCATTATTTCTTCCTGAAACAGACGATATTCGGCTGCCACGAATAGCGGCATAACTAAAAACCGGTTTACTTTATTTGGAACAAATAATTCTCCGGTAAAAGGATTATATAATTCAATTTCACGGTCATCTTTTGACTGTAATATTGAAAAATGGATTTTTGTTATCAGCTGATCGGAGAGGTGGAATCCATAAAATGTTCCCAATCCAAATCCGTCATTAGAGAGAATAATATCCACCCCCCAACTCTTCCTTATTTCCGATGATTGATATGATATCAGAGGTTCACTCGCCTCGAAAACTATAGTTGTATCTCTGTTATCTGAATATTGTTCCTGGCTATTAGAACCTGTATTAACTAATATTGCAAATATAAATATTATTATTTTTTTCATAATACGATTTTATTCTTTCTACTATTAACAATTTTTGCTACGAAAAGTTTATGGTATTATAATATTTTGAAAATTCCAAATTTTAAGTACCCTGTCTCATTCATGGCAGGAAGTACAGGATGATCCGGGGATGCCCCATTCCATTCTAATAATTGAATCGAGCGACCGGCTTTTGTTGCGCAATTTTTTATAATATCCAGAAAATCAGTTGCATCCATGTGGTGCGAACACGAAGCAGTTGCAAGTATACCCTGATGCCGCAATAACTTTATTGCTGCTGTATTGATTTCTTTATAACCTGCCTTCGCCTGATGTATATTTTTTTTACTCTTCGTAAACGACGGAGGATCGAGTATTATCATATCGTACTCTGCCCCTGAATCAACTGATTTATTTAAAAAATCAAAAGCATCCGCTTTTACGAATGAACATTTATCTTCTAACAAGTTTAACTTTGCATTATTTGTAGCTCTGGATATTGTTGCCTCAGATATATCAACTCCTTTTACCGTCTGTGCGCCGGCGAATGCTGCATTAAGAGCAAATCCCCCGTCGTTACAAAAACAATCCAAAACTTTTAAACCTTTCGTATATCGCCTTAAGGAAAAACGATTTTCCCTTTGATCTAAAAATAAACCTGTTTTTTGCCCCTCCAGTAAATCAATTTCAAATTTAATATCATTTTCTAAAACAACTGCGGGTTTAATATTTCCCTGAATAATTTCTTTTACCAAGCCTAAACCTTCGAGCGAGCGTAGATTTGATTCGTCGCGCCGAACTATTCCTTCAGGATTAAATAGCGAATTCAACACTTCATATATTTGAGCTAATCGTAATTCCATTCCTGCTGAAAATGTTTGAACACTAAAATAATTTTTGTATTTATCGATAACTAATCCGGGAAGATAATCACTCTCACCGTGCACCAGGCGGAATATTTCTGAATCAGGAAACAATTGAATTCTCAATTTAAGAGCCGTTTGGATTTTATTCTGAAAAAAATTAAAATCAATTTCTTCGTCATAGTATGTAAGTAATCGGAAAATTATAAGTGATTTGGGGTTATAAAAACCTTTGCCAATAAATTTCCCTGAATTAGTTCTTAATTCAACGATATCCCCTGTTTCCGGATTACCCAGTACTTCATTGATTTCATTGCTGAAAACCCAGAGATGCCCTGATAATATGCGTTTCTCCTCCCCTTTTTTAAGTTTTATTATTTTTTTCATGCGTGTAAAAGTAGTGACAATTTTATTAAAAATCAATTATTGACAAATGAATAAGTATTTTGTAGATTTAAAAAGTAATTTTAGACATTAAATTATGACTGATAAGAAAATTAAAATTTTAGTCGTCGAGGATGAAAAAAAACTGGCGCAATCGATTGAAAGACAACTTGTTCGCGTAGGTTATGAAGTTAATATTGCTTACAATGGTTTTGAAGCAGAAGAACTCGTCCGAAATCATGTTTATGATATTATTACCCTTGATATAAATTTACCAAAAAAACTCGGGACAGAATTTTTACAGGCATTAAGACAAAATATGGATAAAACACCTGTAATAATTCTATCGGCTCGTGACAAAATTCAAGACCGAATTACTGGTTTGCTCATCGGCGCTGATGATTATGTCACTAAACCTTTTGATGTAGGTGAACTTCTCGCAAGAATTGAAGCCGTTTTACGCAGAAGCGGAACTAGCAAGGCAACTTTTCTGAAAGTCGACGACTTAAGGATGGACCTTGTGAACCATGAAGTAAAAAGGGGTGAAAAGGTTCTGAATCTGACACAAAGAGAGTATACCTTATTAGAGTTTTTCTTACGGAATAAAAATCAGATTTTAACGCGTAAAAGAATAGCCGAACAAGTGTGGGGCTACACTTTTGATTCAGGTACTAATATCGTTGATGTTTATGTAAGTTATTTACGAAAAGTTGTTGATGAAGGCTTTGAAAAAAAACTTATTCGTACTGAATACGGCGAAGGGTTTATATTGAGGGATGAATGAGAATTATTTCGTCATTTAAATTAAAACTGGCTTTCTATTACACGATTGTTGTACTCTCTATTTTAGTAATCTTTACGGTTGTAAGTATTAAGTTGATAGAATCTTCCCTCTTCGAGGAAATAGACAGATCATTAGAGACAGAGGCAGTTTGGATTCAAAGTATGTTAGAAGACTATCAAATTCAAAATTTCGATGATAATCAAATCAAAAGCAATTTATCGCGAAGGAGCCGTCTTAGCCCGCGAAAACAATTTATCGAAATATATAATCCGCAGGGATACATTTATTTTCGATCCATTAACTTATTGAACGAACAGCTTAAACCATATATTCAACAACGAGAAGGAATTTCTACTATAAAATTTTTGAATAATATAGAAATACGATTGTTAACTATTTGGGTAAATGATTTCGAGATCATTATCGGACATCCGTTAACTGATGTTAACGTCGCCATTTCTGAAATATTATCAAGCCTCCTTTTTCTGATACCTCTCGGTTTATTTTTGATATTTTTTGGCGGAATATTTATTGTTAATAAATTTACAAAACCTTTAAAAAAACTCAACAAATATATAGATAATCTTTTGAAACAACCTTTGGACCAGGAAGTTGAAAAAATTGATGTAATTGAAAGAGATGAGCTTGGCAATCTTATATTCAAAATTAATAATGTTACTGAAAAACTGAGAAATAGTATGCGGCAATCATTGAGCTTCTCGTCACTGGCGGCACATGAATTAAGATCTCCTCTTGCAATCGTAAGAAACCAATTAGAAAATGTAATGAGATCGGATGTTCATATCAAAGAAATCAAAGATACCTTAACGTCTGTCTATGATGAGTTGTTGCGGATGAACAGGGTTATTAATGATTTATTAAGCATCGGAACTTTACAGGCAGGTACTTTAAAGTTAGAATTGGAAAATATTGACTTGAAGGTGCTATTAACTGAATTTTATGAGGAAGCTACCTTACTATGCCGAAAAAAAAATATTACTGTAGTCTTGAAAAATTCTGAAACTTCAACCGTATATATAGATATACTCAGGATACGGCAGGTTTTATTTAATCTTCTTGATAATGCTATCCGAAATACACCTGAAAATGGGCGAATTAGGTTAGGTTATGAAAAGAAGGGCAAATATTTTATTATTTCATTTTCAGACACCGGTACCGGTATTCCTGAATCATTAATTAATAAGATTTTTAATCCCTTTAAAACTGGGATAACAAGTAAGCAAAATGGAATGGGATCGGGTTTAGGGCTAGCGCTTGTAAAATCGGTAATTGACGCCCACAATGGCGAAATTAGCGTAAAAAGCATAGTCGGTGAGGGGACAACCTTTAAGTTTACTCTTCCGATTTCAGAGAATTGAAAAATAAAGGTCAAATATCTTATTTTTTTGAACTTATTAGAAATTTCTAATACTTATTAGAAAAATTTAACTTGACATTAGAATATAAATAATGTAAATTCAAATGAAAGCATAATGGAAAAGAAAAATATTCTCTCAATACTGATTGTAGACGATGATGGATTGTACCGTGCCATATTAGGAAATTATTTAGATTCTTTGAATAAATACAATGTGGAGATTTGTGAATCGGGCGAAGGGGCTTTAAAACTATTAACTTCTACAATTTATGATGTCGTCATTCTGGACTATTTCATGACCGGAATCTCAGGTTTAAACGTAATGCAGTGGATAAACGAACAAAAACTTGATACTCCTGTCATCATGTTGACAGGAGCCGGGTCTGAAAATATAGCTGTGGAAGTGATGAAACTTGGTGCTTATGATTATATCAAGAAAGACCAACTCGACCTTGAGCATCTCCCAATTCTGATAGATGGAACTTATGAAAGATATATTTTTAAAAAAGAAAAAGAACATATTGAAACACTGAAAAGAGATAGTGGGAGACACCTTCAGAATATACATGAATTCCAGGATTCTCTATCATTAATGGAGTTAACAATTAAAAATTTGTTAGCCGTCGTTACACTTGAAATCGATGATTTAGAGTTGAATTTAAGTATTCCTGAAAGACAGGCTGAGACAAAACAGATAATTGACCAAGTGCGGGGTTTAAAAGAACAGTGTGAAATTTTAACAACAACACTTTTAACATTATTTGAAATTTCGGGTAACATCTCAAAGAGCTGTAACAACTTAAAAAGCACTATTATTCACGAGAACTCAAATTCATCCTATTAAAGAGGTTAGTTTTCTCCAATCATCCAAGTCTTTTAAAAGGTTATGGACAATACAAAGTGCCCTTTTATGACTTCCCCACGTTAATAATTTTTCTCCCTCATCAAATTCACACCAATTGTATGAATCATGCTCTTTGGAGAGAACAATATCAGCATCATTCCGAATTTCAGCTAAAAACATAGGTGATAAATTTACGACATCCTGTGTGGCTACGTAAAATTGATTAACCATCGGTATACCCCACAATTTTTCGGGGCGAACATGGATTTCTTCTTCCACTTCTCTTAAAGCTGCTTCAACGGCTGTCTCCGATACTTGATCGTCCCCAACTTGTTTTATTTCGATAGTCCCGGTAATGAATTGATAAATGCCCGGATAAATTTTTTCATTTCGTGATCTTTTTAAAATAAGGTACTTCGGAATTCCCTCGATATACTTAAACACGCAAATCTCTACAAATAATGCTGCTACTTTCGTCATAGATTCTTTAGATTTTTTACTTCCGATTCGCTCATATATCTCCACTCTCCGACTCTTAATCCTTTCAAACCGATATTCCCAATCATAATTCTGGATAATTCTACTATTTCAAATCCAATACTCTTAAGCATTTTTCGTATTTGCCTGTTCTTTCCTTCAAATAGCGTTATTTCAAATTCGGTCAATGCATCATTCAATTCCTTTACATCAGCGGGAAGTGTTTTATAGCCATCATCTAACACAACTCCATTCCTCAGACCATTAATATCAGACTTACTTGCAGGAGCATTAATCTTAGTTTATAAATTTTACCAATTTTGTTCTCAGGATTGGTCATTTTTTCACTAAATTGGTTATCATTTGTTAATAACAATAAACCAGAAGTGTCTTTATCCAGTCTACCCACCGGAAATACCCATTTATTTATTTCCAGTAAATCATAAACTGTTTTTCTCCCTTTTTCGTCCGATTTGGTTGTGACGACTCCGACAGGTTTATTTAAGATAATATAACTGAATTGCTTTTTTCTTAAAGATTTTCCTCCCACCTTGATTTCATCTTTTTTATAATCTACTTTATAATTGATATCGTAAATCGTTTTATCGTTTACAGTTACATGTCCCTTTGCAATCATTGTTTCAGCATTTTTTCTGGAGGTAAAGCCTAATTTAGACAATGCTCTGTTCAGACTCAGTCCATATCCATTCCTTTTTTGAATCTTTTTTACAGTAACCATTTAACAGTTATAATCCCTAAAATAAATAAGATGACGAAAGCTACCGAAAGTTTATCAAAATATTTATCAATGAATAATTTTATTTGAGGTCCGAAAATGTATAACAAACCACCAACGAGGAAAAACCGTGAGGCTCTACCAACGAAGGAACCAAGAGTTAAAGTAATTAAGTCGATTGTTTGATTAAAACCCGCGGCTATTGTAAAAACCTTATAAGGAATAGGAGTAAAACCTGCTATAAACAAAGCTAAAAAGCCATTATTTTTATACGTCTCCAAAACATAATTAAAATTTTCAAGTGCTCCATAAAACGATAATATCGGACGTCCCATTACTTCGAAGAAACCATATCCGATGTAATAGCCAAGATATGCTCCCGAAACCGATCCAAGTGTACAAATCAAGGCATATTTAAAGGATTTTTTTGGAGTTGTAACTGCCAATGCAATCAACAATATATCAGGTGGAATTGGAAAAAAAGACGCTTCGACAAACGCAATCCAAAATAGAGCATGCAGCGCATACGGTTTAGTGGCAAAATGTTCAACCCAATCTTTCAGTTGCTTTAGCCAGGAAATAAATTTCTTAATCAGTGTGTACTCCTTCCTTCTTTAAAGTTTCGTGTAAAGATAATTTTAAATTTATTGCATCTACACCAAAAATATTCCATATATCAGTGTTACTAATACAGATATTATTTTCTAAGAGCATCGATATTTGTGAATTCGTTACCGGATACCATTTATACGAACTCATAAGAGAAGTTATTATTCTCATCACTATTACAGGAATATGTATTTTAATTTTTTTCTTATTTATTATTTTTGATATAATATCCACTAATTCATTGTAAGAATAAACTTCCGGTCCGCATAAATGATATGTTTTATATCTTGACTCAGGCTTATCCAGACATTTGATAAAAATATCGGTTAGATTAACAATTGAAATGGGTTGAAATTTATAATTTCCATTTCCAATGATCGGAACTACTAATGGCGTTTTGTTAAACAAATCTTTGATTACCGTAACGAAATTTTCTCTACCTTTGTCTTCGTCCCCGAATACAACCGAAGGGCGAAAGATTGTCCATTCCAACTTAGATTCCTTTAAATACTCTTCTGCCTGATACTTTGTAACCAGATAATCTGTTGGGGCATTCTGCCTGACACCATTAGCGCTCATCAGGATAAATCTTTTAATTCCTAACCTGACCAATTCATTAATAATATTTCGTGCACCTTCAAAATGGATTTTTTTAAAAGTGATACCAAGTTTTGGAATTTCACGTATTAATCCAGGTATGTAATACACCGCATCACAATCTGCAAATTTACCGGAAAAAGTATCGGGTATCAGAACATCACCCTCGATAATATCCATTTTATTTAAAACATCAGGAGGTAATTTTTTTAAAGAATCCGGCCTGGTCAAAACTTTTACCGAGATCCCCCGTTTAAGCAACTCCGTTAATAAGCGGCTGCCAATATATCCTGTTGCACCGGTTAAAAATACCTTCATAAACGGTTAAAATATAAATATTAATAGCTATATTTCCAACATTTACCAATTATTTTAAGTTTTGAATATAAAACTTATAAAACCGGTCTTTTATTTTATCTCTTACCTCCCGAAACACATTATAAATTTCATCTTCTGTTCCTGTTGCTTCGGCAGGGTCTGTGAATCCAATGTGCAAATTATTACGAATAGAACCGAAAAATACCGGACAATTTTCCTTTGCATTATCACAAACAGTTATAACAAAATCAAATGAATTATTGATGAATTTATTCACATCTTTCGGTACAGCAAGGCTAATGTCAATGCCAACTTCCTTCATTACCGTAACCGCTTTTGGATGAACAGGCGCAGCCGGAACAGTACCGGCTGATATTACTTCAATCTTGTCATCGAATGCCTGTAAAAAACCTTCAGCCATCTGACTGCGGCAGGAATTTCCAGTGCATAAAATTAAAACTTTATACATAATATATATAATGTAAAATAATTCTGGTTATTTCAAAACAAAATATCCCAACCTATAATGAATCATCTCCTTTGGATTTACGCTCATAACATGACATCATATTTGAACTGGCAAAGCACCGACAGATTCACTCAATTCTCCGATCACTGATAATTTAGGAATAGAATTATCTGTTAAAGGCCGGTGATTATTTTCAATGCGTGAAAGACTTACTAAAGTTATAAATATTAAACCAACTTGTCTATCTAATGATTTTTATCAATTAGGTTGTCATTAATCCTTTAATAACATCAGAAACTTTTGTGAACTCGACGGCTTTGTAGAAAAAATAATCCGCTCCTGCTTCTAAACTTGCTTCCCTGTATTGTAAATAGGGATAATTTGTTAAAATAATAACTCTCGTTGAAGGAAGTTCCTTTTTAATTTCGTGTAAAACCTCCAAACCGTTACCTTCTTTCAACCTGATATCGATTACTACAATATCTGGTTTCAGTTTTTTAATTTCGTCTTTTGCAGAACTCTCGTTATCAGCTACACCCACAATCGTTGCTCCTTCTATTTGTTCTATCATTTGGACAAGACGTTCCCTGATCAATTTAGAATCTTCTACTATGTATATTTTCATAAGCCATATATCCTCAATTATTGAATTACATCCGCAGCTTCTCATGGGCCAAAGTCGGCAACAGCAGCAGAAGGCGGTTAAAATTAATGTTTATTATCTGAGTGTAATATAATTTCCTACAATAAGTTTTAAAATAGGATATAGTAGCTTTATTGAATAATACTTTGTCCTATACAATAATGGGCTGTAAATATATCATTTTGGTAATTTTGATCGCTAAAAGAACTATATAAAAAATAATTCAATCAATATTCAGGCAGGGTATGTAGAATTAAAATGATTTGAAGGGAGGATAAATTAAACAATTCTTTATATAAGTCGATTTTTAATTGCATATTGCATAATGTCGGCGTTATTTTTTAAATGCATTTTTTCCAGAATGTGAGTCCGATAAGTGCTAATTGTTTTTACGCTTAATGAAATTTCAAGAGCTATTTCCCCGACTGTTTTGCCGTTAGCGATCATTAAAAATACCTGATATTCCCTGTCGGATAACAATTCGTGTGAGGCTAGATTGTAACTATCATCAATAATTTCAGCTAATTTATCAGCGACTGTTTCACTGATATATCTTCCGCCTGAGACAACTTTTCTGATAGCTTTAATCAACTCCTCCCCGGCACTCGATTTCATAATATAACCCGACGCTCCGGCTCTCATAACTCTAATGGCATATTGATCCTCAGGATAGACACTTAATATTAAAACAGGAATTTTGGGAGCTTCTTTTTTTATATCTCTTAATACATCCAAGCCGCTTTTACCTGGCATATTTATATCGACAATAAATAGATCCCAATCTGATGATCTCATTTTTTCTAGTAATTCGTTCGCATTTGAAGCTTCCCCGATTTTAGCGATATCAGGTGCTTCTTCAATGATCTTCTTTAATCCTTCACGAACAATTTCGTGGTCATCTGCAATTAGAATTTTCATAATTTACCATCTTATATATTTATTGATATATATTCAAAAAGGGATTTTAAATGTTACTCTAGTCCCCTTTCCTTTAATTCCTTTAATTTCTATTTCACCTCCGTAAGAATGAACTCTCTCACGCATTCCCAGAAGACCGATTGAAGATGAACTCTCTATCATGGTTTCATCAATTCCGATTCCATTATCGCTCACTTCAAGAATGAGATCAGAATTCTCGGTTATTAGAATTATATCTACTTCACTGGCTCCTGAATGGCGGATAATATTGGTTAATGTTTCCTGGAATATTCTGAAAATCATTGTGGCTTTTCTTCGATCCAGATTTTCTATCTCATCTAATTTAATAATATTACACTTTATTCCTGTCCGGTTTTCAAACTCCCGGATTTGCCAATCAATTGCTGCTGTTAATCCTAAATCATCCAATATTCCAGGCCTAAGCTCGGATGATATTTTTTGCACCGATTTCATGATTGATTCCGTAAGATTTATCATCGATCGGCAACGAGATTTTAAAATCTCGCTGTCAGGTAAAATATTTTTTTCGAGCCAAGTAAGGTCAATTTTTAGTACCGTCAACGCTTGCCCCAGTTCATCATGAATTTCTCTGGATATAGTTGTTCTCTCTTCTTCGCGTATCGATTCCAATCGATTAGCTAGGTTACGTAAATTATTCAACGATTTATCAAGTTCCATTTCAGTGGTTTTGCGTAGAGTAATATCTTCAACACTTGACCATATAAAATCTTCTCCATAACGATTTATAATCAAACCATTCAGTCGAACAGGGACAAGATGTCCGTCTTTATGTATATATTCTTTTTCATACGGACCGTAATGTCCGGATGATTTTAAACTATTTAGTTGTTTTTGTTCGATCACGTCGTATTTCTTGGGTGTAATATCCCAATAAGTAAGACTCAGGGTTTCTTCAATCGTACGCCCGATAATATCAGCGTACGCTTGATTAGCATCAACAATCGTCCCATCCATTTTTGTAAGAGCAAGCCCGATCGGAGATTTATCAAAAAGTGTCCTGTTATATTTTTCACTTATTTTAAGCGCCTCTGCAGTTCGCTTTTGGTCAGTTACGTCAGTCGCTATGTGAATAATTTTTTCTATTTCTCCATTTTCATCCAGCATTGGTGTACAAGATATAATATACCAGCCATTTAAAGCTTTCACCTCCATCTCCTGAGTTTGACATTTTTGCGATTGATACATTTTGTGCATTGGGCAATTTTCAGGTGGATTTTCGGTTCCATGAAAGATTTTACAACATTTTTGACCGATTAATTCTGAAGCCGGCATATTTAAAGCAATCTCAGTGGCATGATTAGCGGCAAGGATGGTGTTGTCCGTGTTGATTATCATAGTTAAATGACCACTCGATTGAAAAATAGTTTCCCATTCCTGGCGAGCTTTTATGAGTTCAATTTCTTTTTTATTTTTAATCTCGATTTCAGCTAATAAATCTTTGTTCGCTACATTCAGCTGATGAGTTCTCAATTTTACATCTTCTTCTAATTCAGTATGCCACGATTTTATTTTCCCGATCATTGAATTAAATATTTGTACTAGGTAACCAACTTCATCCTGACTCGTAATTTCCGACTTCACATTAAGGTTTCCTTTTTCAACTTCCATAGCAATTCGGGTTAATTTTTTAATCGGGAGGGTAATTCTATTCGCAATTATTATAACAACTATAATAAAAACCGCAAATCCAAAAATTGCAAGGTGTATACTGACATGTATTTCTTTCCGGATAGATTTCACTATTTCAGCATGATCATATTTAATAAGCAATCCCCAACCGATATCAGGATTCACTTTCAAATACCGGTATGCCGTTAAAATTTTTTTTTCTCTGTAATCATCACCTATAATAATCCCCTCCTGTCCCAGAGTAGAATATTGAGCTGGTTTCGTTTCTAATTTATATTCCATAACTTTTGCAATTGTACTATCAGCTAAGGGATATTTTAATTTTGATAATATTACACGATCCTGATTAATTAATATGATTTCATATTCATCAATTGACATATCTCCCTGGTAAAGAATTGGCTTAATGAAATCATCAATATCGATTCTAAGAACCAAAACCGCGAGAGGTATTGACTCAATATCTTGTTTATCTTTGCCTTTTAGAAGCCGTGTTATGATCATTTCCGAACGGTTAATGAGAGTATCCTTTTCAACTGTAACTATCTCATCTAAACCAGCCATTAAGGTATATGATAAATATGCATAATTATTTATCTTTTCCCCGACATTGTTTGCCTCACTCGATGCAATTATCGTCCCTGTCTGAACATCTGCAATTGAAATATTTTGATAAAATTTTGATGAAACTACGCAATCTTCTATATATTTATTTAATTCGGTGTAATGACTTCCTTTTTTGTATCGGGAAATATCATCATCAGATTTTAAATATTTATACTTACCTAAATCTTGAATAATATCATAAATTGTGTTTTCGATATACTGGTTTTTAAATAATATTCGTAAGGTATTTTTACGTTCATCAAGCCATGATAGAAACCTGTCTTTTTTATAATCAGCCAAAAAACTTATTTCTTTCAAAATACGAGAATTTTCTTTCTGGTATTGCCCTTCAATTCCCGTATAAGGTATCCCGAATATTCTTACAACAGTTAGAAATATAATTGTTATCGAAAATAACAGTAAAAAATTGATGACCATCCGTGTCCGGATGCTTTTGCCTGAAAATATCTTCCCTTTATTTTTCATATATTATGTCAGTCAAATCATATTTGATTAATTATTTTACTGATAATTTCATCTTCTTCCAAGAAGCAGAATAAAATTTTTTACTTAATATCTAATCAACGTTCCTTGCTATGTACTTCTAATGTAAAAATAATTCTTATCATTTCATATCGAGAATCACACGAATTTTTCTTAAATTTGTTTTCGTCGTTTTTGTACATTATCAGGAATATTGATCAAATATTGTAATATTTTCTAGGCGAGTTGAAAAACCTTGATTAAGAAGAACTTTTTAGTTAAATTCATTTTGGAATTTATCCCGGCAAAATATAATTTTCTATTCGTTCTTAATGCCGTTCATAATAAAACAGTTCTAAATAATCGTTTATCATTCTTAAGGAGGATGTATGCAAAAAAGTAAACAAATTTTACCTGTCGCAAAAGGAGACGGAATCGGGCCTGAAATTATGGACGCTTCCATCCATATCTTGCTTGAAGCCGGAGCCAATATTGAACCAATATATATTGATATTGGTGAAAAAGTTTATTTATCAGGAAATACTGCCGGTATCACAGAAGAATCATGGGATTTACTGAGAACCCACAAAATTTTCTTTAAATCTCCAATAACAACTCCTCAGGGGGGCGGATTCAAAAGTCTTAACGTAACAGTCCGTAAAATGCTTGGTCTCTATGCCAATGTACGTCCTGCTGTAAGTTATCATCCCCATGTACCTATCAAACATCCAATGATGAATGTTGTTATAATCAGAGAAAATGAGGAAGATTTATACGCGGGGATCGAACATCAACAAACTCCTGAAGTGGTTCAATGTCTGAAGCTTATTTCACGTCCGGGTTGTGAAAGAATAGTTAGATACGCTTTTGAATACGCAAGAGCTTACGGACGAAAACGAGTCACTTGTATGACAAAAGATAATATTATGAAACTAACAGACGGATTATTTCACAAAGTTTTTGATGAAATCGCTCCCGAATATCCCGATATCGAGAATGAACATTGGATAATTGACATCGGTACGGCAAAGCTTGCAGATACCCCGGAAGCTTTTGACGTTGTAGTTATGCCCAATTTGTACGGGGATGTTGCTTCAGATATGCTTGGACAAATTGCAGGCTCAGTAGGACTTGCACCTGGAGCTAATATTGGTGAGGATTATGCAATGTTTGAAGCTATTCACGGATCCGCTCCTCGTCACGGTGGAAAAAATATTGCCAATCCTTCAGGATTATTACTTTCAGGGATTATGATGCTTTTGCATATAGGTCAACCCGAAGTTGCAGAACGTGTACACAACGCTTGGTTAAAAACAATCGAAGACCATGTGTGGACGTACGATTTGGTTAGGAAAGGAAAAGCAGAAGG
>CAYTID010000003.1:45655-69178 GCA_964437735.1 uncultured Ignavibacteriaceae bacterium
CATTATACGGAAGTAAGCACAACTGACTTTGCAAAAGCAGTAATAGCCCGGCTGGGTCAGAAACCTGAACAATTAAAACCAATCAGTTATGGTAAAGTAGTCGCAAAGATAAAAAAACCGACATTGACGAACGTCCGTAGTCAGGAAATGCAACTGGATGGAGTCGATGTATTTTTACATGAATATAAACTTTCTCCAAATGAATTAGGTCAGAAACTCGAAAGTATTGCAGGACCTGAATTTAAGTTAACAATGATTAGCAATCGAGGTCAGAAAGTTTATCCTGAAGGATTTCCCGAAACTTTTACCACCGACCATTGGAGGTGCCGATTTAAATCTGCTCAGAGCGGAGTAATTCCAACTCATGAAAATATAAGGAAATTACTTTCAAGAGTTGAACAAACGGGACTCGCGTGGATAAAGCTCGAAAATTTATACCTGCTTGAAGGCAAGCGAGCTTATAGCATGGGACAAGGTGAATAAAGAAACAAAAGCCCGATATTGAAAAATACCGGGCTTTTTTATTTTACTTTTTTAAAACAAGTTTTTTATATCGGTCATTTATTCGACTCCAATGTAAATTTCCGATAACATTATCAATATACGCCGCTCGTTTTGCTCCATCCTTATGATAATATGCATGCTCAAAAACATCGAGAGCTATTAGAGGAATACCTCCCCAAATTGCGCCGTATTGATGCTCGTCAACTAAAACATTCAGCAAACGTTGAGAATATAAGGCGTCGTATACAAGCAATCCCCAACCGCTTAATTTTGCCGAAACTGAACAAGCTTTAAAGTCCTCTTTCCACCTATCAAACGAACCGAATTCCTTTTCTATTGCAGCTTTGATTTCAGGACCCTGGTTAATATCACCGTCCCCTCCCAAAACTTCCCAGTATAGATCATGGAGAAGGGCGCCTGAATGATTCCATGTGAACCTGCGTTTCAGTTCGCCAATTTCGCTATAGTTACCGTTCGCTTTTGCCCGATCCGCTGTCTCTAAATCTTTCTCGATATTATTAAGTACGGTCACATAGCCTTTATGATGTATATTATAATGCCAGTCCGTGGTCTCCGGACTAACTACCTTTTCGAGTAATTTTTGGGCTTCCTCATCCGAATACGGACGTTTGTTGAATTTCCATTCGTAAGCCATTGTATTTTTCCTTTCGTTTTTGTTTATCCTCTTATTTGACTAACAGCAACATGCACCATCACCGCATTCACCATTAGGTTTTTGGTCCATTTTTTTGACGTTGTTAAAAACAAAACCTTTTCCAAATTCATTCTCCTTAAAATCCAATTGAGCCCCCAGGAGATAATTCACACTGTTATTATCTACAAATATTTTTAAACCTGCCGATTCAAAAACCTGATCGGATTCTTTTGCCTTTTCATCAAACCCCATTAAATAATTCATGCCGCCGCATCCTCCCCCTTTGATTCCGACCCGCAGACCGTGAGTTATAGGAATTTTATTATCATCACGGATTTTTTGAATTTCCTCTGCGGCTTTTTCCGTTATTTCTATTTGTGTTTGAAGTGCATTTTCTTCCATCTTTTAATCCTTATTATTTGTATTGATTATTTATTTTTCTCATAATTCACAATTCCTTCCAACAGTGTATGCCATGCTAAACTTGCACATTTCACTCTTATTGGAAATTTTATAACCCCTTTTAACGCTGATAATTCAAACCATTCGTCAGTGTTAGGAAATTCCTCTTCCCCTTTTATCAATTTATTGAATTTCTTAATAAATTCTTTGACTTCTTCGAGAGTTTTTCCTCCGAGTAAATCAGTCATCATTGAAGCCGAAGACTGGCTAATGGCACAACCCCTCCCCACAAATTTTACTTCCTCTACGATATTATTGTTTATTTTAGCAAACAGCCGGATGTCATCACCGCATGATTCATTAAAACCTTTGGCAAAAACCTCCGGACAATCAAGTTCACCGACATTGTGAGGCTCCTTGTAATGCTCAAGTATAATTTCCGAGTATAAATCATGCACCGACACGTGAAAATACCTCCTTCACTTTTTTTATTCCATCCATTAGCATGTCAATATCCGACTGTAGGTTGTACAGATAAAAACTCATCCTGACTGTTGCAGGTACATTGAGCAGTCTCATTAACGGCTGAGTACAATGGTGTCCTGCTCTTATTGCAATTCCCTCATCATCAAGAATTGTTGAAACATCGTGAGGATGAATACCTTTCAAATTAAAAGAAACGATACCTCCCCGTTCTGAAATCGGTCCATAAATATCGATCCCGTCATTTGATTTTAATTGATCAAGAGCATAAACAGTTAATTCTTGTTCATAATTTTTTATAGCATTTAAGCCTACTTCATTTAAATAATCCGTAGCCAAACCTAATCCATAAGCTCCTACAATATTGGGAGTTCCTGCTTCAAATTTCCATGGAAGATTTTGATAATCAGCCCACTCGTAGTGGACTTCTTTTATCATCTCACCGCCACTCAGGAAAGGTGGCATTTCGTCGAGTAATTCTACTTTTCCGTATAAAACACCAATCCCTGAAGGACCAAGCATTTTATGTCCTGAAAACACCATAAAATCACAATCCATTTTTTGAACATCAACTTCCATGTGAGGAACGCTCTGGGTAGCATCAACGAGTACCGGAATATTTTTTGAATGTGCATACGAAATAATTTCTTCGACGGGATTTAATGTTCCTAAAGAATTTGAGAGGTGGACAATCGAAACGATTTTTGTTTTATCATTTATTAAATCAGAAGTAGTGGAAAGGTCCAATCTGCCGTCATCCGTCAAAGGAATAAATTTCAGTAACACATTCTTTTCCTTGGCTATCATCTGCCAGGGAATTAAGTTACTATGATGTTCCATATGTGTTAACAAAATTTCATCTCCGCTATTGAGATATTTTCGTCCCCAACTATTTGCGACGAGATTAATACTTTCGGTTGCATTCCTCGTAAAAATAATAGTTTCGGTACTCTCGGCACCGATGAATCTTCCTACTTTTACACGGGCTTCTTCATATTTGTAAGTCGCCTCTTCGCTTAAAAAATATGCCCCCCGATGAACATTTGCATAGTGATTTTTATAAAATTCGCTCATGCCTTCGATAACTTGGATCGGCTTCTGTGTTGTTGCTGCGCTATCGAGATAAATTACGGGTTTCCCGTTGATATCTCTTTTAAAAATTGGAAATTCGTTTCGTAATTTTTTCGGATCAAACATTTAGTATTTATCCATTTATTGGTAAATAAATTATTATTTCATTATTTGCAACCGTTACGTCAAATATTTTCAATGGTTTAACTGCCGGAAGTGAACGAACTTCACCTGTTCTTATATCGAACTTTGCTCCGTGCTTAGGACATTCAATTTCATAATCGTCTATTTTCCCTTTCGATAAGGGTTCGTCTTCGTGTGTACACATATTTTCAAAGGCAAAATATTCACTATTAAATTTAAACAAAACGATACTTAATCCATTATAGGATACAATTTTGGATACGCCCTCGCCAAGTTGAAACCCATTTTCTAATTTTAAAATTATTCGTTTCATAATTATTGAATTGAAGAATTCTCTTCGATATATTGTTGAATTCCTGTTCTCAATTCTTCTACAGTTATCTTCTCTATTACACGGCTGAAAAATCCCTGCACCAACAAGTTAGTGGCAAGATTTTTCGACAAACCTCTACTCATCAGATAAAATAAATCTTCCTGATCGATTGGACCAACGGTTGCACCGTGTGTACATCGAACATCATTCGCCTCAATTTCAAGATATGGTTCTGAATCCGCGCGTGCAGCTTTCGACAACAATAAATTACGATTCGATTGGTACGCATCAGTTTTTTGAGCGCCCTTGTGAACTTTGATAATTCCCTCGTAATTTGAATGAGCGCTTTCCGTCAGAGCGCCGATATACAATAAATCGCTTTTTGTGTGAGGAACCAGATGATCCTGGATTGTATTGTATTCAATTTGCTGTTTACTTTTTCCCAAAAATAATCCCGATATATTTGCTTCCGCCCCGGAACCCGCTAAGGTTGTTTCGATATTATTTTGGGAAATGTTTCCGCCAAGAGATACTTCGACCCAATTTAAATTTCCGTCACCCGATACAATTGCCCTTTTAGTGTTAAAACAACTTGTACCTTCCGACGCTTCCTGTAAACTGAAATAATCAATTTTTGCGTTCTGACCAACATATAATTGAACCGTTCCTGATGAAACCATCTCTTTATCATCGGTAGATAAAAAAGAATCAATCAGCGTGACGCTGCTGCCTTCCTCAGCAATTATATAAGTGGTTGGTAAATTCATTGTGTTACCGAAAACCTGAATATTGATCATTGGTAACTCAACACGCACATTTTTCGGAACATACAAAAACAATCCATTTTGCCAAAGCGATTTATTCAGGTGAAACATTTTAGTTTTGACTTCATAAGAACTAAAAATATCGAAATATTTTTTAAAAATATCCGTTCGGGTCACATTTTGAATGGAGGTAAACAGAACACCTTGCTCATCTGCTGCCGGGGCTGCATTATGTTCCAGGATATTTCCATTTAATTGAATGTATAAATTATTTCTATACATCTGCAAAATGGAATTTATAATTCGGTTTGAAAATAATTCTGTGTAATTTTTTAATTCATCGCCAGAGGATTGAGTGTAATCATTTTCAGATAATATAATTTTCGAATAATCCATTCTTCTGGATAAAGGCATAGGTAAACTTTTATATTTTTCGTAAGATCGTATGCGATAAGTGGTTAACCATTCAGGCTCGCCCCGATTTTTTGAAAATTCGATATTCATTTTATTATCCAACACTACCTTCCATTTCTAAAGAGATTAATCTGTTTAATTCAACTGCGTATTCCATTGGTAGTTCACGAACGATGGGTTCTATAAATCCGCTGACGATCATTGCAGTAGCCTGTTCTTCATTCAATCCTCTGCTCCTGAGATAGAATAGTTGTTCTTCACCGATTTTACTAACAGTGGCTTCATGACCAATCTGAACCTGTTTCTCATCAATTTCGATTTTCGGATATGTATCACTACGCGCTGCCTCATCAAGCAATAAGGCATCACATTTAACACTCGATTTAACGCCAACCGCATCGTTATAAACTTTCAGTAAACCCCGGTAACTCGCTCTTCCAGTCCCTTTACTGATAGATTTCGATGTTATGACGGAAGAAGTGTGAGGCGCATAATGGATAGCCTTAGCACCTGTATCCTGATGTTGTCCATCACCCGCATAGGCAACTGATAATACTTCACCGTGAGCTCCTTTTTCCATTAGATAAACCGCAGGATATTTCATAGTTAGCTTACTACCAATATTACCGTCCACCCATTCCATAGTGGCATCTTTGTAAACCGCAGTACGTTTTGTTACCAGGTTATATACATTATCCGACCAGTTTTGTATGGTAGTATATCTTACTCGTGAGCCCGGCTTGGCAATAATTTCAACTACTGCACTGTGGAGTGAATCCATAGAATAAACCGGAGCAGTACAACCTTCAACATAATGAACAAAACTTCCCGGTTCGGCAATTATCAGCGTTCGTTCAAACTGTCCTGCACTTTCAGAATTTATTCTAAAATATGCCTGAAGTGGTATATCTACATGCACACCTTCAGGGACGTAAATAAAAGAGCCGCCGCTCCAGACAGCGCTATTCAATGCGGCAAATTTATTATCCGCAGGTGGAATTATTGTTCCGATATGTTTTTTCAGGATGTCGGGATAATTTTTCAGAGCTTCGTCGGTACTGCAAAATATAACGCCCAATTTTTCCCACTGCCCTTTTAAACTGCTGTAAACACTCTCGGAATCATATTGCGCTTCAACGCCTGCAAGGAATTTTTTTTCTGCTTCAGGGATTCCAAGCCTATCGAAAGTTGTTTTTACCTTTTCCGGTACTTCGTCCCATGTTCTCCCTTTTCTGTCGGAAGGTTTTATATAATAATAAATATCATCAAAATTAAGACTCGAAATATTACCTCCCCAGGTTGGCATTGGTTTCTTGTAAAATATTTCCAAAGCTTTCAACCTGAATTTCAGCATCCATTCCGGTTCATTTTTCAATCCCGAAATCTCTCTAACAATATCGGCAGATAATCCTTTTTTTGTCCGGTAAACATAACTCTCTTTATCAGCGAAGCCGTATTTTTCTTTGTAACTCGCTTTACGATCTATTTGAAGTATATCGTTATTCATTGTTTCCCTTTATTAATTCATCGTCGAATTTGCAAGCTGGTCGCGAACCCAGTCATATCCCATCTCTTCCAGTTTATACGCTAATTCAGGTCCGTCCGACATAACTAATTTTCCATCCACCAAAATGTGCACATAGTGGGGTTTAATATAATCTAATAATCGTTGATAATGAGTAATTACCAAAACACTCTGTTCAGGACCAATTATTTTGTTAACACCATCGGAAACAATTCTCAGTGCATCAATATCAAGCCCAGAATCAGTTTCATCAAGTATTGCAAGTTCAGGTTCAAGCATAGCCAATTGCAGGACTTCTGCCCGCTTTTTTTCACCGCCTGAAAATCCTTCGTTAACATAGCGTTTACTGAAAGAATCGTCAATCGAAAGTATCTTCATTTGTTCAGTCAGTTTTTTTGAAAATTGAACTAAAGAACCAGCAGCTTTTTTCCTGTCTTTTTCAAAGTCTTCACCTGTTCGGTTTTTTCTGATTGAATTCACGGCAGTTCTTAAAAAATTAAATAAAGTTACACCCGGAATTTCATGAGGGTATTGAAATGCCAGAAACATTCCCATGGCGGCGCGTTTATCCGGTTCCATTTCATTAATCTTCTCTCCTTTAAATAAAATTTCACCTTGTGTAATTATGTATTCAGGATGCCCCATAAGCGTATTCGCCAAAGTGCTTTTCCCCGAGCCATTCGGGCCCATGATTGCGTGAATTTCACCTCGATTCATTGAAAGATTCAAACCTTTTAATATTTTATTTCCTTCAACCTCGACATGTAAATTTTTTATTTCTATTAAATTTGCCATAATTATCCTTTAGTTTTATACTTTCGGTGCTGCCTTTTCCTCTACTGGCGTTTTGAATTCTGGATTTGACAACATCCAAGTCTGGTTATCTATCCTTTTTAATAAATTCTGAAAAACAAAACTTTCGATTACTTTTGCAGCAATTATTTCACTTTCAGCTAAAGACACTTTAATATTTTTTTCTTCCAAAAAATGTAATACTGCATATTCAACATCTCTTAGGAAGATATTTGATTTGTGGAATAATGGAAAACGTGATTTTAAATATTTTAAAAATTCCAAGTGATTTTGTGTTATTAACTCAATGTTTTTCATGTTATTACTTAAGTTGTTATTACGGTATTAGTACCAAGAATTTTTGAATTTGAATTAATTTTTCTTTTGTATAACGGTGATAATTTCCTGAGCTTTTTGACAGTTTCGATAACCCTGTCTGCCACATAGTCAATCTCCTCGGATGTGTTGAACCTGCCAAGCCCGAATCGTATGGCTGAGTGTCTGCGTTCCTCGTTTATACCTAGCGCTTTCAAAACGTGAGATGGTTGCGGTTGAGCAGTCGCGCAAGCTGATCCCGACGAAATTGCTATATCTTTAAGATTCATCAGTAAAGCATTATCTTCTGCATACAAAAAACTTATATTTAAATTGTTTGGTAATCGGCGCTCAGCGTGTCCGTTTATATGTACTTCATCAAGATTTTCATAAAATAATTTATTTTTTATTTTACTAAAAAAAGAATTGACCGTAACAAATTTCAAATGCTTTTGCAAATCCGACAACAGCAGGAACATTTATTGTTCCTGAACGGATCCCTGCTTCATGTCCTCCTCCGTCAATCTGTGGCACTAAACGAATTTTAGGATTTCGATTCCTTACAATCAATCCGCCGATCCCCTTCGGTCCATACATCTTATGAGCGGAAAAGGAAATCAAATCAGTATGTATTGACTCGATATTAATCGGAATTTTCCCAATCGCCTGTGTAGCATCTGTATGAAATACTATTCCTTTATTGTTACATATCAAACCTATATCGGATAGGTTTTGAATTGTTCCAATTTCATTATTGGCTATCATTATCGTAACCAAAATAGTGTTATCATGAATTGCATCGTTAAACTTGTTGATATCTATTATTCCACATTCATCAACCGGCAAATAAGTGATCTGGAAACCTTTTTTTTCCAAATTTTTACAAGAATCGAGAACCGACTTATGTTCAGTTGAACAGGTAATAATATGTTTACCCTTTGAAGAATATGTTTCACAGACTCCCTTGATCGCGAGATTATTAGATTCGGTTGCTCCACTTGTAAATATTAATTCTTTTGAATTTAGATTCATCAAAGATGTGATAGAATTTCTGGATGCTTCTACGGCTTCTTCTGCAATCCAGCCAAAACGGTGTTGCTTACTCGCCGGATTCCCAAAATTTTCCGTAAAATATGGAAGCATAACCTCGACAACTCGCGGGTCAACTTGCGTCGTTGCGTGATTATCCATATAAATAAATTTATTCACACTATCTCCGAAATTGTCATCTCATCAAAAACATTATTAATAATATTCTGAATTTTCGAAAGCGGATCTTTTATCGTGCATTTGGAATATAGACTGCACATATCTGGATCCGCAATTTTGCAATCAATAAGATTTACATTTTGTTTACCTTCAATCGATAATATAACATCAGAGAGTTTAATTTTTTCAGCATTCCGCCCCAAAACGTAACCACCTTTTACTCCCTGAAAAGAAATTATTATTCCCGACCTTGTTAATTTTTGCAATACCTTTGCCAATAAATCGTACGGAATACTATATTGCTCTGAAAGTTCTTTCGTTGTAACAATCATTCCGCCCGATTGCGATGCGATATGCCTTAATGCAATCAGAGCATATTCAATTTTTTTTGATAAATGCAGCATTTTAATATACGACCATTTTAGTCTTATTTAATTATAAAAAAATATTTCTCTTTGTTAGAGAAATATTTTTACTCCTTAATTAAGATTAAATTTAACTTTTTTTGTCACAGAAGGACTTCTCAAGCTAACTTCGACTTTATCTAAGTTAATATGTACTTCGGCTTCACAATATGCACATATTTTGTCAGTTTGTCTGTCAAAATTTATTGGGTTATGACATGCCGGGCAAGTTGTGATCACTAACCCAATAATTTTTGCCTTTGATTTCACGTCCATTTGGCTATTTTCCTTTTATATATTCGCTTTAAGTGAATAACTTATAATACTGCTAATTTGTTCCTAATATAATATAAAAACTGCCAAAATCCAAATAAATATTAAAAACAGACCAAAATTCCTGTTATTGATTATATATAAATAACTTACCGCGTTTGTTCTCTATTTTTTTGAAAATTTTCTTCAAATAAATTGTAAAAAATACTTAAAAATAGCCTTTTTTAGATTTATTATGTAAAATTTACAAAATACCACCCATAATATAAAAAAAAACTCTTAGTGAATCTTCCAGGAATTTTGGATAATCCTTATGAATTCAAATTTGTTTGTGAAGCTTTCCTTAACCGATCCATTACGGCTTTCCCTAGTCCATGTTCTTCAACACTCTCTACGAGTATCAAATCAACACCGATTTTGTCAAAATCTCTTAACATCTCAAAAAGTAACCTTGAATAGTTTCCAATTTCCGGTGAAATAACTTTACCGAAATCACTCCCTTCAGAAACCATTCCCCTTGTATAAACTATAAATCCAATTTTTTTCCCTTCTTCCGAAAATTTTGTATAAAGTTGATCAAAGGCAAATTTATCGCCTCTGTCGAATAAAACAATTTTTGCTTCGGGTGCGTAATGTCTGTATCGTGTCCCCGGAGATCGCTTTTGAAAATTTTCATCTGCAGTTGTTTGGACTTCTCCTATCAATTGTTCAATTTTTTCTTTAGTCAAGCCTCCAAAACGTAGAATTAACGGAGGTTGTATCGTGACATCAATTACGGTCGACTCTAAACCGATTTCTGTAGGACCTGCATCTAATATTAAATCTATTTTTCCATTCAGGTCCTGATATACATGGTTTACATTTGTAGGGCTGGGTTTACCGGAAATATTGGCGCTGGGTCCGACAATAGGACTGTCGAGAGCTTTTATCAATCGTAATGCGACTAAATTATCAGGCATACGGACGGCGATTGTATCAAGACCTCCCGTTACCAAATCCGGAATAAATCCTGAACTTTTCAATACCAGGGTAAGTGGTCCGGGCCAAAAAGCTTCTGATAAAATCCTTCCAGCTTCAGGGACATGACTTGCGAGTTGGTCCATCTGATCTAATGCAGAAATATGAACGATCAATGGATTATCTGCCGGACGTCCTTTGGCTTCAAATACTTTACGTATGGCTGATCCATTGAACGCATCAGCGCCTAAACCGTAAACAGTTTCTGTTGGAAATGCAACGAGCCCGCCAAGGTGCAAGATTTCAGACGCCAGATGTATTGCATTTCGATCAGGATCAGTTTTTGAAATCTTGATAATTTTAGTTTCTATCAAAGATATACCCCGATTAGAATGTTTGCCCGAAAACCATTGATTCTAGTTTTCTTACTCTTTCCTCCATCGGTGGATGTGTGCTGAATAATTTAGTAAATCCGCCACCACGCAAAGGACTTACAATGAACATATGAGCAGTCGCAGAATTTGCCTCCATCGGAATTTGTTGTGACTTTACATGAAGCTTTCGTAATGCGTTGGCAAGATATAAAGGATTGCCTGTCATCCTTGCGCCCCCTTCATCAGCTAAATATTCACGTGATCGCGAAATCGCCATTTGTATCATCATTGCGGCGAGTGGTGCGACTATCATCATGACGATCAAGGCAATTGGATTACCACCTCTTTCATCACTGCTTCTGCCGCCGCCAAAAATCATTGCCCATTGAGCCATGTTGGCTAACATACTGATAGCACCAGCTAGTGTCGCTGCAATAGTCCCGACTAAAATATCACGATTTTTAACGTGAGATAGTTCATGGGCAATAACGCCCATAAGTTCTTCTCTGTTTAGCAAACGCATTATTCCAGTTGTAACAGCAACCGCACTGTTTTGAGGATTACGACCGGTTGCAAATGCATTGGGTTGATCGTTTGGTATCATATATAATTTCGGCATTGGAATTCCCGCACGTCCGGTCAGTTCTTCAGTCATTTGAAATAATTCCGGATTATCTTCGCGTTTAAGCGGTTGTGCTTTATACATTCGAAGAACAATTTTGTCGCTGAACCAGAATGTTCCAAAATTCATAACGATTGCGAACAAAAACGCAATCATCATACCGCCTTTGCCACCAAGAATGTTCCCGACTAAAACAAGCAACACGGTTAATACGGTCATTAATAAGAAAGTTTTTATAGCATTCATTTATTTTCCTAATTGATTTACTGATATAATTTCGTGTAAATTTACAAATTTTTGATACGATAAACAAGAAATGAAATTATCCAATTAAAAGGATGAGATGCGATTTAGGGAATAAAGATTCATACGTTATTATAACGAAGCATCGAAGATTATAAAGTCAAGTTTGGTTTATCCGGAGGTCTCTGAGGGATTCGTTCGGAAAATAACTACGCCAAATGTCTGTCGTATCGGTTGGAGTTTTTCTCTAATGGATATCGCCGCCTTTCATCCTTTATCGATGTAGAGTCCGTTCCTCAGTACGGATGACAGATTAATTGTCCGGTTTGAGATTCGGACTCTACTCTGCTTTCGATATATTAACTTATCTATTTCGATTTATCAGGATATTTTGGAATTGGTACGATTTCCTTCTCTTTAGTTTTCAACTCAGCTAAAATTACTTCTATTGCTTTATTCAATTGTTGATCAATACCTTCAAATTCCAAAGCCGGATCGTTATCTACAAATATATCCGGTTCTACACCAACACCTTCGATTATCCAATTCCCATCTTCGTCGTAGCGAGAAAATTCTGGCCGGTTCAACACTCCACCATCTAATAAAGGTAATGTTCCTCTTATTCCTACAACACCACCCCACGATCTTTTTCCAATAAGTTTACCCAATTTATAATGTTTAAAACGATACGGGAATAAATCTCCGTCAGACGCTGAAAACTCATCCAGTAAGCAAACCTTCGGTCCGAGAACCATAGCTGACGGATCCGGACTCGGAACTGTATTTCTTGCGAATGTGAACATATTTAATTCACGCCTCAATCTTTCGATTAACATTGGTGAAACATTTCCACCTCCGTTGCCGCGAACATCTATAATTAATCCTTTTTTCCGGAGTTGAGGATAGAAATATTTTACAAATTCATTCAAACCTTTATTACCCATATCGGGGACGTGAATATAACCAATTTTTCCGTTCGTAGCTTTATCAACTTTTTCAATATTATTTACAACCCAATTGAAATAATACAAATCCGTTTCATCGGAAATTGGGATAATTGTGACTTCACGGCTTCCGATTTCGCTTGGTTGTATATTCAATTTCAATTTAACTTGTTTACCGACAGTATTCACTAACGATTCGTAGATATCAATCATACTGTTTGTGGGCTTCCCGTCAACCGCAATAATATATTCACCTTCTTTAGCATTTATTCCGATTTCTGTGAGAGGAGATACAACCGATTTATTCCAATTTTGTCCTTTCAGTATCCTTTTAATTTGAAAGTATCCGGATTTTTTATCTCTTTCGAGTTGGGCGCCGAGCATACCGGTTTGGATTTTTTTGGGGCTTGGCAGATCACCGCCTCCGACATAAGCATGTCCCGCGTTCAATTCTCCTATCATTTCTCCGATAATATAAGTCAAATCTGCCCGGTGTTTTACTGCTTTTGCCAGAGGTTCATACCGGTCTCTCACTGATTTCCAATCAACTCCGTGCATGTTTGGTGCATAGAAAAAGTCGCGTTGCTGTCGCCACGATTCATTAAATATTTGCAGCCATTCTTCACTGCGATTTAACACTACTTCCATACCGTTTAATTTTAGATAATCTTTTATCTCCATTTTTGCAGACGGTAGATCGAGTATTGCATACAATTTATCTTTTGAAACTAGTATTTTCTTTTGATCAGCCGATACTTCATAGCCGTCGATATTTCCTAAGTCATTCTCCGCTAATTTTTCTAAATCAAACATCTTAAAGAAAGTTAAAGTGTCTCTGCTGCCTCTTTTCAAATAATACAATTTGTTCCCAACGGATGTTAAACTTCTGTAATCAGCAGCTTGCACAGGAAAAGAAATTATCCTGGCTTTTAATCCATCAATATCAATTTTAACATCAATAGTTTTTTTAGCAGGGTCGATTTTCTTTGTATCTTTTTCAGGTTTATCGTCCTCCTTCTTCAATCCAACTTCATCACTCTTGGGTTGGAAGGGTGATTTTGTTTCTTTTGATAGTATTACAAAATAAATCCTTGACATATCCTGATAAACGTGGTTCCATTCTGTCCGGCTGTATGTGGGAGTAAAATCTCTATCCGAAACAAAATAAAGATATTTCCCATCTTTACTAAATTCCGGCTGCGTTGAACTGTACCATCCGTCTGTAACTTCATACGATTTTTTTGATTCTAGAGAATAGAGATAAATCTTTGCCATCGATTCAGCTTCCGGTTTTGCATACGAAATCCACTTGCTGTCGGGAGACCAGGAATAATTTGTTATTTCCCAAATGTCAGCATCAGCAACTTCTGTTACTTCCTTAGTAGTAATATCGACATACCGCAATCTGAGCATTTTATCGGACCACATAATTTTTCGACTGTCCGGTGACCAGTTTATTCGATATTTATAAGTATCAGATTTAAACGTAAGCTGTTGAGCAGATTGGCTATTCCCTTCCTGCATAATATATATTTCGTCCTCATCGGTTGCATCCGATATATAAGCTATCCATTTTCCATCGGGCGACCATTTTGAATTCCGTTCATGAATTCCTGAAGTATTTGTTATATTTCTGATGTTACCGTATTTTTCAGGGACCGTAAATATGTCTCCTCTTGCACCAAACAATGCTCTATTCCCGTCGGGTGATATTTCATAATTAGTAATGTTCTTCTTGACATCAATTAATTGTGGCCGTCCGCCAATCATATCATCAGAAATTGTAATCGGAACTTTTGCGTATGTTTCTGATTGAACATCAAACCTATATATATATCCGGCATATTCAAAAACGATGGCTTCCTTTGAATGCGAAGGAAACTTTATGTCAAAATCTATAAAATTTGTAAGTTGCTTAACCTGTTTTGAATCAAAATCGTACACATATAAATTCATACGCTTATTATCATCACGATCAGAAAGAAAATATATTTTTCCCGCAATCCACATCGGTATAATATCCTGTGCCGGATTGTTTGTAATGTTCAAAGTTTTTTTGGATTGAAAATCATAAACCCAGATATCATCAGCCATTCCTCCCCGATAGCGTTTCCACGTTCTGAACTCCCGGAACACGCGATTATATGCAATTTTTGTGTCGTCAGGTGAATAGGAGCAAAATCCACCTCTCGGTAGAGGTAATTGTTCAGGGAGCCCACCTTCAGTATTGGCAAGAAAGAGTTGTCCTTTGAAATCATTAAACTCCCGCATTCGTGACCTAAAAATTATTTCCCTATTGTTTGATTTCCATCCCATAACAATATTATTAGGTCCCATCCTGTCTGAAACATCATCTCTCCCCAAAACGGGAGTGTGTGTTAATCTTTCTGGTATTCCTCCGTCCGATGGTATGAGATAAACTTCACGGTTTCCATCGTATTCACCTGTAAATGCGATCATCTTCCCGTCGGGTGAAAATTTTGGAAACATTTCATATCCCTCATGGTTTGTAAGTTTTCTGGCAATTCCACCAATGGTATTTACATTATACAGATCGCCGGCAAATGAAAATACTATATGATTATCATATATTGTGGGAAATCTTAATACACGAGATTCATCCATTGCGTATAAATTGCAGAAGGTCAAAATAATTAGAAGCGCTATTAGTTGAAGTTTCATATAAATCCTTTCATAGTTAAGAACTTATAATAAATTTAAGAAGATTTTACAAAAAAACAATCAGATGTCTCTATTATTTTTATTCCTGACGGTTAAATATTATTACAGCTCCTGATTTTTAGTTCCTCCGTTAACCATTCGCACCACTCAATAACTCCCTGGTTACTGTAACATGATGTTTCAAATATTTTCAAATTAGGATTTATCCTAAATGAAAAATCTCTTGCTTTTTGAATATTAAATTTTAAATGTGGAAGAAGATCAATTTTATTGATGATTAAGATACAACTTTTCAGAAACATTGCCGGGTACTTCAATGGTTTTTCTTCCCCCTCAGTTACACTCATAATAACTATGCGGGCATCCTCTCCCAGATAATACGATGAAGGGCAAACCAGATTCCCTACATTTTCAATAAAGAGTATATCTAATTTACTCAAATCCATTTTTTGAACAGCCTCCTCTATCATCCGGGCTTCAAGATGACAAGTGCCATTCGTTATAATTTGAGCTACCTGCACATTGAAATGAGATAACCTTTCTGCGTCAAGACTTGTTTGTATGTCCCCCTCAATAACTCCTACCGACAAAGCAGGCGATATTATTTTCAATGTTTTTTCGAGTAAAGATGTTTTACCCGAACCCGGGGAACTTACAAGGTTTACAACGAATACTTTCGAATCATCAAATTTCTTCCTTAATGAGGCGGCTATCTCATCGTTTTTCCTTAAAACTTTTTGTTCCACGTTTATTATTTCCATTATTCAACCTCCATGTGGGTTATTTCAAATTCACTCCCCCCATTGATATCATAGTTTTGACTATTGCATGACGGACAATTATTCTCAAAATTCATAATACCGAAGTGCTTCTTACATTGGCGGCAAATAGCGTTCACGGGGCATTCTTCAAAAATCAATTCCGCACCATCAGCGATAGTTCCTTTACTTACCTCTGAAAAATAAAACCGGAGTGAATCGGGATAGATACCCATTAGCTCTCCGATTTTTATTGATACCGATACTACACGGCGATTCCGGATACTTTGATTATAATTTTTTATTATATCAATTATATTCTGCGCCAGAGATGCTTCGTGCATTTTTTGACTCCTCTAAAACCTTATCAAGCAATAGATCTAATTTACTGTTGACAATATTTGTCAGACCGGTTCCCAGTTCAATACATTCCGGTTCAATACCGATGATCATTACTTCAACATCTTCAAATCTTTTATCAACCTGCTTTATCAATTTTAAGGCATCGACAATCTGAATTTGATGCGCTGATTTTGCTTCGCTCTCAATTTGAATATCTTCCAGGAGAAATTTATATATACTGCCCGGTCTCTTTCTTACTCTGATCACGTCGATAATAATTATTTTTTCAAAAATTCCTTCGATTGTTAAAATTTTAAAAATATCAGTCCCGGCTTCTGCGAGTACAATGTGATCCGGGAGGTTCATTCTCGTCAATTTCTCTATGGCATAAATACCCAATCCTTCATCTCGGAGAAGAATATTTCCCACACCAATTATTAAAACTTTCGACTCGCTGGTATTTTTTTTCTTAATCATCAGAAGAAATTTATTTTTTTACTTTTACTTTAACTAAATGCGTTGCACATGATATACATGGATCATAAGCCCTGGCAATATGTTCAAGACTGTTTCTGATTATTTTCACCGGTTCATTTATTAATTTTTCAACTGCCCCCTTCATATCTTTTTCAACGTTAGCAAGATTTTGGGCTGTTGGTGTAATAATATCGGCATTTACTATATGACCGGTTTCATCGAATTCATAGTAATGATATAAAGTTCCTCTCGGAACTTCAATAGCGCCTATTCCTTTGCCTGCTCGTATTTCATATTTGACAGGCTCTTCGTGTCCGATTCCGTTTTGAAAAAGCAATTCAATCAACTGTTTTGAACGCTCGATTGAATGAACTAATTCAATCATTTGCGCATAGTTATTATGAAGCGTATTGTGCGATGGAATAATCGGTAATAATTTTTGTTGAGCTTCCTTAGCTTTACCCGTTAAATATTTCGAGTTCAAATTAATTCTGGCAAGCGATCCGACCATAAAAGGCTGACTGTTGTATAAACTCTGCTTTGCGGTGGAATGGGAAACTACTTTTTCATGACATACACTACGGAAATCCGAAATAGACCTCCTAACGCCATCTGATGTTAATATCGTGTCTCCCAGATAGCTATATCTTTCTTCCTTTGGTTCTAATGCGGCATATATACCATCGTGCGATGTATATTCAGGTAATTTGATACTCGTAAAAAGATTCACCAAACTATCAGATAATTCTAGCCCCTTTTCCAGGTCTGTTTTTAAAACTGACAATTCATGTTTTGTAGGAATTTTTCCGAATCCACCCACGATTGCATTTATCGGATGGATAGCACGTCCACCTATTAAGTCTTGAATTGAATTACCCAGTTTTTTTAGATTCAATGCAATCGTAACCTCAGCCGCATAATCCTTAGCCATAGCTAATGGTCCGTCATAACCGAGCAAATCCGGGAGTACAAGACAACCCAGATGTAATGCATGGCTTTCGATCGCTTCGCCGTGTAGAAGTAATGCGCGAAGTAATTCTGTCCGTTGCGTAACTTTAATACCAAGAGCATTTTCGGTAGCCATTTGTGATGTAAGCGTATGACCGGCTGAACAGATTCCACACACCCTTGATACAATAGCGGAAACATCTGTAAATTTTTTGCCCACAATCAATACTTCATAAAAACGGGATCCCTCAAATATTTCCATATTGACATGACTAACTTTACCTTTATCTATTTCAACTTCAATACCGCCATGCCCCTCAACTCGTCCTAAATGTGGTATTGAAATCATTCTATCCTTTTCCATATAAATCTCCTATTATTTTTGAGCTAATAATTTATCAGGTATCCAAGCCGGTGTAGCAAACATTGCCATTTTCTTTTCAATATCACCTTTGGATATACCATGTTGCTTAAACATTGTCACGTTAGCATCATAATGAGCTTCTTCAATCGGTCCATGACACCCACCACAAGGAATATTATGACTCGGGCACCGCGCGTTACAACCCGAAACTGTAAGCGCACCGCAACAAACTTCACCCTGTTCAATAACCAGGCAAGGATTTTCTCTCATTTTACATTCACTGCAGACAGAAAATTTTAATATTTCTGGTAAATTTCCATGAAGAAGTGATGTAGCGAGATGTAAAAAGTGATTTTTTTCGATCGGACAACCCGGTAATTGAATATCAACTTTTACAAACGATTTTACCGGCAATGCCGGCATCGCATCGACTACGTCAATTTCATCACCGTAAACTTCTTTTTTCAAAACATCCCTTGGTATTTGATTTTTCATTGCAGCTACTCCGCCCCAAACAGCACATGTGCCGATCGCAATCAATAGATTTGAACGTTTTCTTATTTCGTGCAGGGCATCCAAGTCACGGGTTTGGGCAACGACTCCTTCAACAAAAGCAATATCAAGTTGAACAGTTTTATCATTATTTGTTTGTGCCATTTCCCAATCGCGGATATCCAGAACGTTCGCTAAATGGATAAGTTCATCTTCGCAATTTAAAATTGCTAATTGATCTCCCGCACACGATGTTAATCCAAAAATTCCAATTTTAGGTTTGTTTGGCATTTCAATCACCATCCTTCTTAAAATTCAATTAATTCGGGCATATTAATTATGTCCCAGTAAGTAAAGATCGGACCATCGATGCATGTATATTTGTAACCTATAGCACAGTGTCCGCATTTTCCAACTCCGCATTCCATGCGCCTTTCGAGCGACATAAGGATACGGTCTTTGGAAAAATTCAATTTCAGTAATTTTTCAAGTACAAATTTATAAAATATGGGAGGACCACAAACGGCAGCATATGTGTTATGAACATTTAAGTCTTTTACGTATTGAAACAAATCGGTTACCATCCCGATTTTACCGCGCCATGGATGTGCGCCCGGATACTGATAGGCTTGCTCGACAGCCAGATAACACTCCAGGTCAGTGCGACGTAAAAGCGATTCCAATTCGTCGCGAAATAGTACATCATCGGGTGTTTTTGTTCCATACATTAATATCACTCTGCCGAACTGGTTCCTGTGGTCTAACACATAATTCAATAACGACCTCAAAGGTGCCATACCCAATCCCCCGGCAACTATCAATACATCGTGTCCTTTCATATCTTCAACGGGATAACCATTACCGTATGGACCACGTATGCCCACTAGGGAATTTTCAGGCAGATTATACAGAGCGTTTGTAACGCGCCCCATTCTTCTGACACACATCTCAAGAACTCCCTTACGAGTTGGAGTTGAACTCAAAGATATAGGCGCTTCACCGGTGCCAATAACAGTAATTTCGGCAAATTGTCCCGGTTTATATAAAAATGTTTCATTTAATGTAGGATCCTCAAAACGGAATAAAAAAAGATAGTTATCTTCGACCATTGGTATCACGCGTACAAGCCGGGCAAGCGACGGCATCATTACATTTATCGAACGGGCTTTGGCAGAATAATTTTGTTGTGTATGATGAATCATTATACTTCTCCTCTCACTTTATTGAATACTTCAACTACATGAATTTTTGTCGGACAATGCTGAATGCATCTGCCGCAACCTGTACAACTCGGTTTTCCGTACTGGCTTACAAAACCTTGTTGTTTGTCGTAATATCTGTTCCTCACACGGTCAGCCCTGTTAGCCCGGAAATTATGTCCACCCGCAACTACGGCATAATCCTTAAACAAACAGGAGTCCCATTGTCGTATCCGGTCCCCGCTCGCTACATCCAGATTTAATGTATCGAAAACATTAAAACATGAACATGTCGGACATACCATCGAACAGCTTCCGCAGCACAAACATTTTTTTCCTAGCTCATCCCACACTTCGCTCTCCCGTTGTAGTTCCAAAATGTAAGGTAAATCTGAAGTGTCTAAGTGCAATGTAAATTTATTTTTTCTTTCGATACGAATCTTCAGATATTCATTTGTGTCTCTCTTTGTAACACTCGTAAACAATTGACTTAAATCATTAACAATATCATCTCCGATACTGGAACCAACAGTCACTAAATAGGAAGATTTTAGTTCGGAGAGAAACAAATCATAACCGTCTTCCGTTGCGTCCGTGCCCATCGATCTGCAAAAGCATTTATCATCGGGAATGCAACTTAAGCCGACAATAATAATATTTTTTCTCCGTGCAAAATAGTACTTATCAGGAAAATTTAAACCGAACACCATATCCAATATTTTTAATCCATGAATATCGCAAGGATGTAGACCGAAAAGGACAATCTTTTTATCGGCATCTTCCACAATTTCTGAAAACCCCGTTTCCTGATGAAAATTCATCAATTTATCTTTCGGTTTGAAAAAATATTTTTTGGGAGGTAATATTGTGCGCAGATATTCCAAGGCGATCTCCGACGGATCTTCCATCTTTGTAAATACGTACGACTCCTTGCTTTTTTTCTTCGGGATATGAACCTCGCCATATTTTTGCAATCCCTCGGCAAACAGCTTAAAATTAGTTTTGGGTAATTTTAAAACTTTCATTTTTATCTCGAATTAATTAATTCAGTATTGTTAATTATATCAAATATCATAAATCAATATATATGCCATAAAATAATAAGTATTTTTATCTTTCAGGTGATAATATTTCTAATTTTTAGAAAAAAAAACAAATATTTTATCAATTTTGAATATTATGAAGTTTTTTTAATCAATGTTTAGTGACAACATCCTCATCAGGTGAGAGGTAATTTCAATATTTTATGTAAATTTTATTAAGCGGCACTAGTGAAAATATTTTCCTTTTACTATTTATTCTTCCTTTGGTTTTATTGTATTTTTTTTGTTAGCATATCTCCGTTGATTTTTTACACATTCTTTAATATTTTTAAATAAAAATAATTGAAGAATATGCTTTTAAAAATCAATTTCCAATAAAATCTAATCAGGCAAAATGAATATTTGAATTAGGATCGGGTTTTGGATACTCTGCATTCTGATTTGCTTAGGCAATGGGATCGGATGGAAAAATTCTTGAAAAAAAATCCCGATCCTGCAGCCGCCGGTGTTTTGACTTTCACCCGTTTGTCGTACGGAGCCGAAAATTTCTTTACGACAATCTAACCGATACGCGACGGTGTCATTGTGAATGTAAAACTTTAAAGCCACACTACATTAAAAAATACGTTCTGACCCTAGAAAATATATTTCTATAAATTTTGTATATTGTAAAAAATAAATTAATGGAAGATCATGTTAGAATTTTTAGACGGAAATGAAGCTGTTGCCAGAGGAGCGATAGATGCTGGTTGTAAATATTTTGCAGGCTATCCAATTACTCCCGCAACACAAATACTACTTGAGATGATGCGTTTGTTACCCGCTAATGGCGGATTTGCAATACAGGCAGAAGATGAAATAGCATCAATCGGATTTTGCATCGGAGCTGCAATGGCAGAGAAAAAATCTATGACCGCTACAAGCGGTCCCGGCTTATCACTCTATAGCGAAAATATCGGACTGGCTATAATGGGCGAAACTCCACTCGTTATTGTCGACGTTCAACGGCACGGACCTGCGACCGGTTCAGCAACAAAGGACGGTGCGAGTGATATACAATTTGTAAGATGGGGAACGTCGGGCGGATACCCGATCATTGCAATTGCCCCGGCAACTATCGCAGAAGCCTACACATATACTGCTTATGCATTTAATCTTTCCGAAATATTCAGGTCGCCGGTTTTTTTAATGTCGAGTAAGGAAATAGCAATTACTCGCGAACGCGTTGATTGGTCCTCAATCGAAAAACCGAAAATTATTGACAGAGTAAATTTTAGCGGAAAAGGAGAATATTTACCCCACAATTTTGAAAAACCTGAAGATATTCCCCCAATGTCGGCTTATGGAGGAAAACATATTTTACGATATACGACATCAACTCACGGGAAAGACGGCGAGCTTTTAACAACGCCTGAAAAAATCCAAGAAATGATGGAACATCTTGATAAAAAAATATATGAAGACAAAGTTGTAGAATACTTTCCGCATGCAGTCAAGGTTGATAAAGATGAATCTGAAATTGCCGTCATTGCATATGGTATTACTTCCCGAAGCGCTCTGGAAGCAGTTAAAATCGCCAGAAATTCAGGAAAAAAAGTTTCCCTTATTACCTTAGGTCTTCTTTGGCCCTGTCCGGAAAAAAGAATTTTGCAAGCGCTAGCAGGAGTTAAAAAAATAATATTTCCGGAAATGAATAATGGGCATTACGTTCGAGAGATTGAACGAATAACGAATAACATCGATATTATTCGTATCAATCGAATGGATACGAAATTGATTTCACCCCAACAAATATCAGATCAAATAAATAAACTCTGAGGAAAATGTGTCGAAAATAAAAGAAGGATTTTTTTTAAGATCAGAATTTGAATTTCCGTTCTGTCCCGGCTGCGGACATTCCCCCATACTTACAAATTTGGATAAAGCAATTGGCGCTTTAAATTTAGATCCTTTAAAAACTGTGATTGTTACTGATATCGGTTGTATCGGTCTCTCCGACCGGTTCTTTGATATTAATGCTTTTCACGGTTTACACGGTCGGTCCATCACTTATGCATGTGGAATTAAGATGGCAAATCCTGATCTAAAAGTAATTACTTTGATGGGTGACGGAGGATTGGGAATCGGCGGGGCACATTTTTTAAATGCAGCCCGACGGAATATTGATATTACTGTAATTGTTGCAAATAATTTTAACTTTGGAATGACAGGCGGTGAACACAGTGTTACAACACCTCATGGCGGAAAAACTTCCTCCACCTTTTTAGGAAATATTGAATTTCCAATCGATGCGTGCGAACTTGTTAAAGCTGTCAACGGCGGATTTGCCGCCAGAACCACAACATTCGAAAAAAATATAGTCGAAATATTAACTGAGGCAATAAATTTCCCGGGATTTTCGATTGTTGACATCTGGGAATATTGTACTGCGTATTATGTTCCCCGAAATAAATTCAATAAAACAGAAATGATGAATTTATTAAACCAATATGGATTCAAAACCGGAGTAATACACAAGAGCGAGCGTAACGAATATGTAAAAAATTATATGGATAGCTATGTAAAGCATTCCTCCGATTTTCTTAAGAAGACAAAAGCTCAATTGAATATAGAATTTGATAACAACGTTACCCGCAAAACTGAAATAGTCCTTGCCGGAGCTGCCGGACAGAAAATTAAATCAAGCTCCACAATTTTCGGAAATGCTTCTCTCTTATCAGGTTTATACGCAACACAAAAAGACGATTACCCAATTACAGTAATAACAGGACACTCAATATCCGAGATAATATTAGATAATTCGGAAATTA
>CAYTID010000004.1:0-68006 GCA_964437735.1 uncultured Ignavibacteriaceae bacterium
TATTTGTTAATACGCCAATAAATTTTAGTGCAATCACACCGCAAACGAACGGTGGAAGAACTTGGAATTTTTATCAATGGAGCGATGGAGTTAAAGATTTAGCAAGAAGTGTGTCAGTAACCAGCACACGTGAATATGTAGCGAAGTTTAAAGCACACTTACGTTCCTCTTCACCCACTGCCACAGGTCCTAACAACCAACGGAAGATGGTAACATATAATAACGGAAATGACTATTTTATGACCTATCAATCATGTGATAATATCTGGGAAATAAATCGGGAATCAGGTTTTATTTACCCGGAAGAGTTAGTCTCTGATATCCCCGGAATCAATTTAACGCCATCTCTAGCCTTAACTTTTGAACTCGTGGGTCCGGATTACATTGTATGGCAAAATATAAATAATGGTAAAAATAAAATTTTCGTTAATAATAAAGGTTGGCTGAATTCAAAAGAAATTGCTGAATTTATTCCTCATCAAACTATAAGTCCGGCACCGGCAATTGGAGTGAAACATTCATTTTTCTGGCCTAAAGGTGGTCTGAAAGAGAGGAGAAAACATATTATTACCGCGTGGACACATTTGGGCGGTATTGATACAGCGACGTTAACGTATCGTGAAGGTTTTGGATTTGAGGAATGGAAACAAGGATTATTTGCTCCCGGGAAGTAAAGACCAAGTATTATATCGGGTCCGGTTAAAAATACTAACAACGGGATTATTAATCAGGTTTATTATACATACGATGATAATTATGGTGTCTACTGGAGGAAACGCTATACCAAGGGATATGGCTCTCTTATAAAAATAGAGGAGGAATCTCAGATTGCACCGGAGGAAAATTATGATATAACAACAAACGAGCAATTTATTCCAAGTAGTCGTTCAAGTTATGTAAATTTCAGCGGTAAATCACAGGTTGCAAGTGATAATACAAATCCCTTGGTGGTTTGGGAAATGCATGAAGGAATGGCATTAGACAAGGGAGAACCTGTATTGGAAGAAACAGGCGGAGTTTTAGAAAGAAAACCGGGAGTTCCTTGCGACTGCTACATTCGGTATTCTGTATGTTTTGCAAGACCCGAAAACAATTTTACACCTTCAATATTTTCCGGCTGCAATTTCAGTTCACCAACAGTTACAGCATTAAATGGCAATGTGGTGGTAATGGCGTGGACGGATGGAATCGGACTTTGGGAAGCACGTTCAACGAACGGTGGGATTACATGGGTTAGTATGCCTAAACAAGATGAAGGCAAATTTCCTAATTTATCGGTAAATGCCGATTTTCTAACGGACAATGTAAATTATTTGTTTACTAAAGGGTCTGCATCGCCTTATGAAATAGGATTGCGTACAAATATTTCGGGAGAAGAATATAAAGAAGGTGATACAAGAGAAATTGCGATTACTGATAGAGAAAGTGAAGCAAGTATTTCGATTGAAATGCCCGAAGTCTATTATAAAACTTCTACAGAGGCAATTCGGAAAATTTCATTTGTTCCTGCATCAGATAGCGGTTATAATATTCAAAATGTGGAAACTTATCTATGTACAGACGAGTTTACAATTCCGGCGGATGCCGAAAGTTTGTTTATTCCGATAAATATGAAATCAAAGAATGCGAGTGCTCTGACATCGTCCAATAATAAGTTAAAAGTGCGCTTTAGATTTACACCTAATTACGGTTCGGCACAATATACTGCTGCCTTGTGGCGATTTGAAAACGATCATAATCTAAATAAAACCATAAGCATACCTGCCGAACGACTAAGGGGTCGTAAACTGTGCCTCAAAGTGTCGTTGATCGGATTAGACCGCTCAAAACAGAATTTTGTCGCGTCAGCTACACAAAGATATTATCCTGAAATTACTAACCAAGTAACCAATAAAAATACAGCTTCAGCTGCAAGTATTACAAGCCTACCCACTAAGTATGCCCTAGAACAAAACTATCCCAATCCGTTTAATCCATTGACAATGATCAATTACCAATTGCCTCCGTTAGCTAACGGAAACAATTTTGTTTCGTTAAAGGTATATGACGTTCTGGGAAGAGAAGTAGCAACTTTGGTTGATGGACATAAATCAGCAGGTTATTATGATGTAACTTGGGATGCATCAAACATGCCGAGCGGAGTTTACATGTATAAGCTTACTGCCGGCAGCTATACAGATGTGAAGAAGATGCTGCTTCTCCGGTAACAAATTCTTTTTAAATCTGAACATTACAGAAATGCAAGATAAATTTTAAATTTATCTTGCATTTATTATACAACTTTCCTAAATTTCAAAAGTTATATCGTATCATTCAAAATTATACCCATTACTTTTCCATTTACATTGGAGCTTAATTTATGAAATATTATCAATTTGGATGGACAAAAGTCCTTATGATGTATCACCGCTTTTCAGGAAGCTGGGCATGGATTTTCCATCGCATTACAGGCCTCGCGCTTACGGCGTATATTTGTATTCATATCTTTGCACTATCAAATCTGCAAAAACATAAAATCGACAATGGCAGAGCCTTTAATGAAGAAATGGCATTATTCACATCACCTTTTTTCCTCTTTATTGAATGGCTTCTGTTTGCTTTTGTGTTATATCATACGCTTAACGGAATAAGAATAGTCCTTGTCGACTTTGCCAACGGGGCAAGATATCATAAAAAATTACACTACGCAGTTGTAACAATTGGTGTTATCGCTTTCTTTGCCATGGGCTACGTGATTTTCAGTCATCAGGTAAATAACGTGGTAGCATCTCTGGTTGCTTTGGGTACAAATTAATAATCAGAAATTTTGAGGATTTAATCATGACATATAAACATTTTGGATCTCGAACATCAGGCGCCCCGGGCTGGCTGCTACAACGAATAACAGGCATCGTACTTATTGTTTCGATGGTTGGACATTATATACTTATGCATTACACTCCCGAATCGGGGCATTCATTTGACGCCACATATGCCCGCCTCCAAAATGTCTGGTGGAAAGTATTTTATCTGACATTTGTGGTGGTAGGTTTATATCACGGACTAAACGGGGTCTGGAGTATTGTCCGTGATTATAAGTTAAAACGCCTGATGAGCTATACCATTTTAACAGCCATAATTATCGTAGGATTGAGCTTTGGTGTTATGGGCTTTATGAATGTGCTGGCGTTTTAAAGTGGACTGTAAGTCGGTAAAAATCAAAATTGCAAATTTAAATATCGAAATCAATATTACAATCAACTAAAGTAAAAATAATTATGATTCACAAACACGATGTAATAATAGTAGGAGCAGGTCTTGCGGGCTTGAGGTCTGCTATTGAATTGTCCCAAAGGGATTCATTCGGGACCGGTAAAGCAGATGTTGCAGTATTGTCAAAAGTATTCCCGACAAGATCGCATTCAGGAGCCGCTCAGGGTGGAATCGCCGCTGCTCTTGGAAATGAAGAAGAAGATACTGTCGATTGGCATATTTTCGATACTGTAAAAGGAAGCGATTATTTAGGAGATCAGGATGCAATTGAACTGATGATCAGCGAAGCTCCCGAAGTAATTTACGAGCTTGAACATATGGGCGTTCCGTTTAGCCGGACCAAGGAAGGAAAAATTGCTCAGCGTCAATTCGGCGGTCATACAAAACCGGTGGTCGGACCGGACGGGAAAGAAAAGCGTCTGGCAGTTCAGCGCGCGTGTTATGCTGCCGACAGAACAGGTCATGTAATTCTTCACACGCTTTACGAGCAATGCGTCAGAAACTCTGTTAATTTTTATTCTGAATTTTACGTCACATCGCTTATTATTAAAGATAATATCTGCCGCGGAGTCGTTGCTTACGATTTAAGAACAGGAGAATTACACACGTTCCATGCAAAAGCAGTCATGTTCGGAACCGGTGGATATGGAAGAGCTTTTAAAATTACTTCGAACGCCTATGCGAATACCGGTGACGGTGTCGCAATCGCCTACAAGGCAGGAGTGCCCCTTGAGGATATGGAATTTGTTCAGTTCCACCCGACGGGTTTATGGCGGCTTGGAATTCTTGTCACGGAAGGCGCCCGCGGCGAAGGAGGATATCTAAAAAATAAATTCGGTGAGCGGTTCATGCAAAAGTATGCCCCGACCGTAATGGAGCTCGCTCCGCGAGATATGGTGACACGCTCAATAACGACAGAAATAATTGAGGGAAGGGGAATTGAAGGAAAAGATTATGTTCATCTTGACTTAACACATGTTGGTGAGGCAACATTAAAAGAAAGGCTACCTGAAATTATCGGATTTGCAAAAACTTATGTCGGAGTAGACCCCGTCAGCTCCCCGATTCCAATTCAACCGACTGCCCATTATTCCATGGGCGGCATTCCCACAACTCTATATGGTGAAGTTTGTTCAGACGAGAACGGTACTATTCTGAATGGATTCTTTGCAGCCGGTGAATGTGCCTGCATAAGCGTACACGGAGCAAACCGGCTTGGCACTAATTCTTTGTTAGATGCGGTTGTACATGGACGAAGAACCGGAAAACAAATAGCGAAGTTTTTACGTAATGCCGATTTCTCTCCGCTACCGGTCGATGCCGGAAATGAAGATAAAGCCAGAATTTCAGAGCTGTTCACATCGATCAGTTTAAATGAGCCATATAGTCCCATAAAAGATTCGCTACGCGATAACATGATGTCAAAAGCAGGCGTTTACCGAAACGAAGGCGACCTTACTAAAATGAAAGAGATAATTAAAGAGCTGAGAGAACGTTTCAAGAAAGTCGGTCTACGAGATAAGAGTAAAACATTCAACACTGAACTAATGGAGATTTTAGAGCTTGGGCATCTATTGGAATTTTCGGAAGTTATTGTCGAGGGTGCGCTTGCAAGAAAAGAGTGCCGCGGCGCTCACTGGCGAACTGACTATGAAAAACGCGACGACGAAAACTGGATGAAGCACACATTTGCATTTAGGACTGATAAAGGAACAGAGTTAAAATACAAACCGGTAACCGTTACAAAATATCAGCCGATGGAAAGAAAGTACTAAGAATAAAAAAAGACAAAAGTCAAATTTTTAATTATAATCAGGCACAACTATGCAAGTAACTTTTTCAATACTAAGATTTGATTCCGCAAAGGATCAAAATCCCTACAGGCAGGAATATAAAATGGTAGTCGAACCGACTGACAGAATTCTTGATTGTCTCGACCGTATTAAATGGGAACAGGACGGAAGTTTAACTTATCGCCGCTCATGTTCTCACGGAATTTGCGGGTCGGATGCAATTAATATAAACGGCAAGAACATTCTCGCATGTCAGATTTTGATGCAGGACATCAATAAAAAATATATAAAAATCGACCCGATTCCCGGTATGCCAATCATCAAAGATCTGGTGGTTGATACGACAGATTTTTTCAAAAAATACGAAGTAGTAAAACCATACCTTATCGCTAAAAATCCACCGCCAAAGGAACGTTATCAGTCACAAGCTGACCGTGCCTTGATTGACGAAGCGGTAAATTGTATCTTATGCGGTGCCTGTACAAGCTCCTGTCCGTCAATGTGGGGTAACGAAAATTATCTTGGTCCTGCCGCAATGCTAAAGTCATATAGGTTTGCCTTCGATAGCCGCGATGAAGAACCCGAAGCCCACCTCGAAGCAATTGATACGGGTGATGGAGTTTGGCGCTGTCATACGATATTCAACTGCGTTGAGGCGTGTCCGAAGGAAATTAATCTTACATGGCACATCTCACAGTTAAAAAAGAAGTTGGTTGAAAGGGAATATTAATATTCTGAAATAATTAAATATGTTAACAACATCAAAACCTCGTTGTTTTTATTAACAATGAGGTTTTTGATTTTATAAGTGATTTACTTTTGGATTTATTTTTTTCATTTCTTATCTTTTACAAATTTATTTTCGGTAAATGAATTTAAAACTAACCAACATAAAACAGCTCGTTACAATCTCGTCTCAACTAACCTCGCCTGCTGATCCCAAAGTAAGAGCAGGTGAAGAGATGGGCAATCTTGGAATTATTGAAAACGCTGCTGTTATCATCCGGGGTGGAAAAATTTTGTGGTTCGGTAAAATGTCGGATATGAATGAATCTGACTACTCCGATATCGATGAGTATGATTGCTCAGACAAAGTTGTAATGCCCGGCTTCGTTGATTCACACACACATCTGTTGTTTGGGGGCAGTCGTGAAGACGAATTTGGGATGCGATCAACAGGGGCAACATATCAGGAAATCGCTGAAAAGGGGGGAGGCATTTTAAGCACGGTCCGTAAAACCCGTGAAGCTTCCAAAAAAGAATTAAAAAAATATGCCCGCAAACATATTCAGGCAATGCTTAAACATGGAACAACGACCGTCGAAATTAAAAGCGGATACGGACTGAGTACAGACGGAGAAATTAAAATGATGGAAGCGATACGTGAACTGTGTGATGAAGAAATTGTTACAGTCGTTTCCACCTTCATTGGCGCACATGCATTCCCGCCTGAGTACAAAGAAAGCCGGGAAGAATATATTTCTCTGGTCTGCAACAGGATGATCCCTTATATCGGAGATAGGAGACTTGCAGATTTTTGTGATGTATTTTGCGAGAAGGGCTATTTCACTGTCGATGAATCCGAAAAAATTTTACAGCGGGGAAAAGAATACGGAATGTTATCGAAAATACATGCGGAAGAGCTTAATCCTTTTGGCGGCGCTGAGTTAGCGGGCAGCATCGGCGCTGTTTCTGCCGACCATCTCGAGCACATAACCGATTCCGGAATTAAAGCTCTCAAAAATGGCGGAGTTGTTGCGTGTCTGCTGCCGGGGGTTTCTTTCTTTTTAAATCATCAGTACGCTCCGGCAAGGAAATTAATCGATTGCAGTGTTGCCGTTGCAATCGCAACCGATTTTAATCCCGGCTCCTGTATGTCATACTCGATGCCTTTAATGATGACAATTGCCTGTACACACATGAGGATGACTCCAGAGGAAGTAATTTCCGCTTCTACTATTAACGCTGCGGCAGCCCTGAGCTTGTCGGAAAAAATAGGAAGTATCGATATAGGAAAACAAGCCGATGTTGTCATTTTAGATATTCCGAATTACCGGTTTTTGCCATATCATTTTGGCGAAAATCATGTTTATAAAGTAGTAAAAAACGGCGTTCTGTTAGATATTTATTAAATTAATACGGATAATTTTTTATGAATAAGTTAGTAGAGTGTGTCCCAAACTTCAGCGAGGGACAAAATATGACAGTGATAGACGCAATTGCGGCAAGTATTGATAGCGTAGAACAAGTTAAACTGTTAAGCGTAGAACCTGATAGGGATTACAATAGGACTGTAATAACTTTTGTCGGTGAACCCGGTGCTGTTAAGGAGGCGGCTTTTCAAGCGGCAAAAAAGGCTGCCGATCTGATCGATATGACTCAACACAAAGGTGAACACCCGAGAATGGGGGCAATCGATGTTGTTCCATTCATTCCATTGAGCGGCGTTTCGATGGAAGATTGTGTCGAACTCTCAAAGGAATTCGGTAAACGAGTTGCTCAAGAACTGAACATCCCTGTTTATTTATATGAAGAATCTGCTTCGACAAAGGAAAGACAGAACCTTGCCAACATCCGGAAAGGGGAGTACGAGGGACTTCCTGAAAAATTTAATTCATCTGATTGGAATCCGGATTTTAGAATAAATAATCAAAACCAGTTTAATCCTAAGTCTGGAGCAATGGCAACCGGTGCCCGTTTTTTCTTAATCGCATATAATGTGAATTTAGATACCAATGATAAAAGCATTGCACACGAAATCGCGCTTAGGATAAGAGAAAGTGGAAAGCCCAAGAAAAACGATAAAGGAGAAACTGTTAAGGACGAAAACGGAAAAACCGTAATTATTCCCGGATCATTAAAATGCGTAAAGGCGATGGGCGTTTTACTTGAGCGGTTTAATATCGCGCAGGTCTCAATTAACTTGACTAATTTTAATGTAACGCCACCTCATGTCGTTTTTGAAGAAATAAAAAAAGAGGCACAGCATTTTGGTGTCGAAGTAACCGGAAGCGAAATCGTCGGATTAATTCCTAAAGATGCATTGATATCAGCGGGGAAATTTTTTCTCGGCGATCAATTAGATCAACTTAATGTTTCAGAAATGGATATTATAACGCTTGCAATAAAATATTTAGGATTGAGCCAGCTTGACGAATTCGATCCTAATCAGAAAATTATCGAATACATGATATAAAAATAAAAAGGGAAATATGTTAACCAATAAACCTGTATATGAACTTTTAGATGAACTATCATCGCCCTCTCCCGCGCCGGGGGGCGGCAGCGTAGCTGCTCTGGCGGGTGCATTAGGTTCCGCATTAACATCAATGGTCTGTAATCTGACTATAGGCAAGAAAAAATATATTGATGTTGAGGAGAACTTTAAAAATATCCTGGAACAATCCGAAACGCTGAGGGCTCAATTCACCGAATTGATCGAAAAAGATACTACGGTATTTAACAAGGTAATGGAAGCTTTTAGTTTACCCAAAGATAATGATGAACAAAAAGCATTACGTTCAGCGGCAATTCAATCGGCGACAAAGGAAGCCACGCTTGTTCCGCTTGAGGTAATGAAACACTGTATTGATGCATTAGCGCTAACCAAAGCCGTTGCGGAAACCGGGAATATTAATTCAGTAAGCGACGCCGGTGTAAGCGCTATTATGCTGACTGCGGCAGCGGAAAGCGCCGAACTTAACGTTCTCATCAACCTCAAATCGATCACTAATACAGAATTTGTCGGTTGGAAATCGGAAGAAGTTAAAACTATTATGAAAACTATAAAAAATATGAATGTCGATATTACCCGAATTGTAAAAGAGAAAATATGGTAACCATAAAAATATCAGCTTTTCTACAGGAACTGAATATAATTATCATTCGGGATGATATTAGCAAGGTTGAGACAAGTATTACATTTTTGTGAAAATAGATATAACCCTAATACATAAACCAGAACTTAATAAATGGTAATGAAAATAACTTTCATTAAACTTTCCAAAACATCTTTGTGAATATTACCATTACTGTAAACAATTCTAGTCTGCCTAATAACATATCTCCACAAAGAATCCATTTAGCTAACATTGGTAGGGCAGAATAATTAGACATCGGACCAACAGTATTTAATCCCGGTCCGACTCCTCCCATACATGAGGCTACACCACTTATTGCAGAAACGAGATCAACGCCTGTAATCATTAACATCAGGGACGAGGCCGAAAAGATTGTTATGTATAAAACAAAAAAGGCTGCAATAACAGAAAGAATTTCCGGGTCAACCAATTTATTGTTGAATTTAATAGGTACAACAGCTCGGGGATGGATGATACGCTTTACTTCAGCAAATGTATTTCTTAATAATAAGAATACCCTCACGTTTTTTATGCCACCCGCCGTCGAGCCCGCACAACCTCCGAAAAACATTAAAATAATAAGTAGGAGTTGGGCAGATGGCGCCCATTGTGCAAAATCTGCGGTTGCAAAACCTGTACAGCTTGATATTGATATTACATTAAAGAATGAAAATCTAATAGAATCAATTAAATTATATGTAGGATTGTAAATAAAATTTATCCCTGCAACAATTATTATCGAACAAGCGATTAGTGTAAAAAAAAATTTAAATTCACTATTACGAAAATAATTCAGCGGATCACCTTTTAGTGAAGCGTAATGCAGTCCAAAATTCACAGCCGACAAAAACATGAAAACCCCAATTATAAACTCAATATATGGCGAGTTATAATGAGCAATGCTTGCGTTTTTAGTGGAAAATCCTCCGGTTGCGATAGTTCCAAAAGCATGGCATACAGCATCAAAAAGATTCATTCCCCCGATAAGCAATAAAACAATTTCTGTTACTGTCAATAATAAATATACACTCCAAAGCAATCGAGCTGTTTCTGTAATTCTTGGTGTCAATTTATCCTTTGTGGGACCTGCAGCTTCAGCTTTATATAGCTGCATACCGGCAACTCCGAGTAAAGGTAATATTGCCAGTGAAAGAATCACTATCCCCATTCCACCCAACCAATGAGTCATGCTTCTCCAGAACAATACCCCGTGTGGAAGTTTTTCAACATCTATTAAGATTGAAGCCCCGGTAGTTGTAAATCCCGAAACGGTTTCGAATATTGCATCGGTTAATGAGGGTATACTACCGGATAATATATAAGGCAATGAACCAAAAAGAGAAATGGCAATCCAACCGATTGAAACAATTAAAAATCCATCCTTGATGCATAGTTCTTTCGTCTTGGGTTTTAAAATATGCCAAAAGCCTAAACCAACAATAATCGAAATTAGCGAAGAATATAAAATTGGTATTATATCTTTATCGTTATAATAAATTGAGAAGGGAATTCCCAACAACATTGCGACCCCGCTGGAAGCAATTAAAAAACCGATAATAGAAAATATAAATCTATAATTCATACAATGGTGTAGTATGAGCTACACTTTCCAATAAACGCGTGTAAAAATAACCAGCACTGTAAAAAGTTCTAAACGCCCTATAAGCATACATATGCTTAATACCCACTTGCCTAAAAAAGGAATATGAGAGTAGTTATCAACCGGACCTACATCACCGAGACCAGGTCCAATATTTCCTAATGACGCAATGACTGCTCCCATTGAAGTAATTATATCAAGCCCTAATACCGTTAAGAGAATAGTTGCGATAATGAATGAGGTAATAAAAATAACAAAAAATGATAATATATTGCTGATAATTTCAGCCGGAACTGCGTGTTGATTAAACCGAACAGGTATGATTGCTTTCGGGTGGATCAGTTTACGAAGTTCGGCGGCGCTGTTGCGCAGTAATATCAATATGCGCATGCTCTTAATACCGCCGCCTGTGGATCCTGCACAGCCTCCGTTAAACATTAATAAAAAGAGTATAAACATAGCGGCAACGGGCCAAAGTTCATAATCTGCTGTTGCAAAACCCGTAGTAGTTATTATCGAGACAATCTGGAACGAACTATACCGAAGAGCTTCTCCGATTGAAGCATAGTTTCCATTTGTTATTAATAGAACCGCAACAATTACAATTGACGATAATGTTATTCCAAAATAAAATAAAAATTCGCTGTTCTTAAAATAACTTACCATGTCCCCTTTTATTGCCCTGTAATGTAAAACAAAATTTGCGCCAGCTGCGAACATGAATATCGTAATGACAATATCAATAAATGGAGAATTATAATATGCAATACTCGTATCTTTAGTCGAAAAGCCCCCTGTCGCCATTGTTGTAAACGAATGAGTTACTGCATCAAAAAAACTCATTCCTCCAATAATCAATAAGACTGTTTGTACGGTTGTTAAGAGAATATAAACCTTCCATAGAACTTTTGCAGTTTCTCCAATTCTTGGTTTAAGTTTATCAACAGTCGGGCCGGGAACTTCCGCCCTATATAGTTGCATCCCCCCTATACCTAATACAGGGAGAATTGCCAAACTTAAAACAATTATTCCCATTCCCCCGATCCATTGTGTCATACTTCGCCAGAAGAGAAGGCCTTTTTCCACTGATTCTATCTTGGTTAAGATGGTTGCACCTGTTGTTGTGTATCCGGAAACAGTTTCAAAGATTGCATCGGTAAAAGATGGTATGCTGCCGGAAATAATAAACGGAAGAGAGCCAAACAAGCTCATTGCTACCCACCCTAATGTAACGATTGCAAAACCGTCGCGTGCTTTTAATTCTGAAGTAAATTTTTTAAAAACCAACCATAGAATTCCACCAGAACAAATACTTAATAATGAAGAAATTAATATTGGCAGGCCGCTTCCGTCGGAATAATATAGAGAAACCGGAATTGCGAGCAACATCCCGATTCCGTTGAATGTAATTAATAAGCCGAGAATGGAAAGAGTATTTCTGAAGTTCATTTTCTATCTGCTGAAAAACTTTTCAACTTCGGGAATTGCTTTGGGCAAAGAAAAAACCACAATCCTTTCGTTAGGATTGATTTTTGTTGAACCAATAGGAATTATAACCTCTTTATCCCTAATTACGCAGCCAACTATCGCATCTTTAGGGAAATGAATATCTTTGAGTGATTTTTTTGTGATATCGGATCCTGTTTTGGCGACTAGTTCAATTACTTCCGCATCCACACCGTGGAGTGTTGCAACAGATAATATTTCACCTTTGCGAATAAATTTAAGTATTATCTGAGCCGCCGAAAGCTTTTTATTCACAGCAACATCGAGACCGATCGTTCCGGCAAGTGTAACATAGTCAGTATTCTCCACGAGCGCAATTGTTTTAGGAACCTTAAGATGTTTTGCCATCAAACAGGATATGATATTTGTTTCCTCGTCTTCGGTTACAGCAATGAATACGTCCATATCCATAATGCCTTCTTTCGCAAGTAAATCTATATCTGACCCTTCACCATGGATTACTAGTGTCTTTCTGAGTTTTTCAGCAAGTTCCACCGATTTTTCACGATCTGATTCAATTAATTTCAGATCGACATTATCTTCAAGATTTTCTGCAATCTTTAACCCTATCTTACCACCTCCGAGAACCATTACATTTTTAACCTCTTCCCCATTTTTTCCTGCAACGCGTAGCATCTCCGGAACATACTCTGTTTTGCAAACAATAAAAACCTGATCATTTTTTTTAAAAACATCCTCGCCGGAGGGAATAATCGTTCTTATCCCTCTGCTTATCGCGACTACACGAAAATCCGGATTGTTTGAATCCCTGACAAAATCACGAAGATTTTTGTTGATTATAGGGCTGCTCGCATCAAGCTTTAGTCCGATAATCTGAACCCTTCCTTCTGCATATTCGAGTACATCAGTGGCTGTTGATCTTTTTACCAATCTTAAAATTTCTTCTGCGGTAACAGCATCAGGATTGATGGTCAGACCAATTCCCAATTGTTCAGGTTTTATGACAGCATCTTTCGATGTAAATTCAGGATTGCTTACACGCGCAATTGTTCGTTTCGTTCCGAGTATATTGCCCATCTGGCAAGCGAGCAAATTTGTTTCATCGTATGGAGACACTGCAACTAACAGGTCTGCGTTTCCTGCTCCGATTTTTGCAAGAGTACTCGGACTCGTCCCTTCGCCCTCAATTGCTAATACGTCTAGACCCTCGTTAACCCGAGCGACTCTCTCTACATCGTTATCAATAACAACTATATCATGCCGCTCTTGCGACAAGATTTTTGCGAGATGATACCCAACCTCACCGGCTCCGACTATAATAATCTTCAAATTCTCTTGTATTCTGTCTTAATTACACATATAATTCGTATTAATTTGGTTATATTTTTTTTAAAAGGCAAATATCCGTTTTGATTATATTTATTTTATATAAAATTGATTGCATTTTTCTTTTGTATTTGCTATAATAATGTAACTGAAAAAGAAAAACCTTTATTTTGAAAAACACACTTATCTTCAGTTCAAATAATCAAACATTGCAACTTTTAATAAAATGGAGGAGATTCTATGTAACAATTTGCCATTTTTAAAAAAAATCAAAATTAACACTAAAATTAAGGAGGTTTTATGAGAAGATATTTTTTACAACTTACAACTATTTTACTATTAATTATTTTTACTTCGTGTAATTTATTTGCACAGGGCGTTACTACTGCTGCAATTTATGGAACCATTAAAGATAATGCGGGTAATCCGATGCCCGGAGTAAACGTTATGGCAACACATATTCCCAGCGGCACAAAATACGGCTCTACGAGCCGCGATAATGGCGATTATAATCTTCCGGGACTTCGTGTCGGAGGTCCTTATACAATTACCGTGTCATCTGTTGGTTTTGCTGTGCAAGAGTACACAAATCTTAATTTACAACTCTCCCAAAGTTTACGTCAAGATTTTCGGCTTGCTGAAGAAGCGGTTCAGGTTGGCGAAGTCGTTGTAACTGCAGAACGGAATGCTATTCTCAGCGCCGCCCGCACAGGTGCCGCAACATCGGTCACCCGAGAAACTATTGAATTGTTTCCAACCATTTCGAGGAGAATATCTGACTTTACGCGCTTAACACCACAAGCGGGTGCAAATTATACATTTGCCGGTCAGGATAACCGACTTAATAATACAACAGTCGACGGCTCATATTTTAATAACTCTTTCGGCTTGGCTGGTCAACCGGGAGATAGAACGAACGTCTCTCCCATCTCTCTTGATGCTATTGAACAAGTTCAGATAAATATTGCTCCGTTTGATGTCCGCCAGGGGAATTTTGTAGGCGCCGGTGTGAACTCAGTTACGCGAAGCGGTACAAATGAGTATTCAGGTTCAGCGTATTACCAGTATCGACATGCAGGTTTGGTCGGAACAAAAACCAGAGAATTGCTATACAAACCCAGTAAATTTAATTTCAACCAGCATGGTTTGCGGCTTGGTGGACCAATAATCAGGGACAAGATGTTTTTCTTCATAAACTATGAAAAGGAATTAAACATCGAACCGGGAACTTCTTATCAGGCTAATGATGGAACCCAGCCGGTTGGAGGAAATATAACTCGTGTATTAGCAAAGGATTTGGATTCTCTAAGCAAATTCCTGCAAACAAAGTTCGGGTATGAAACAGGTCCTTGGCAAGGCTATGATCACGAAATCCCGGCTTTAAAGTTTTTAGTGAAATTAGATTATAATATTGATGACCATAACAAACTAAGCTTACGTTATAATCATTTGGATTCCGAAACTGATGTGTTAGTTTCAAACTCATCATCATTAGGATTTGGTACACGACGAACGGTTTCGACTGGTTTAAATTTTAGAAATTCAAACTATGGCATTGTCGAAAATATTCGCTCGGTCGTTGGCGAGTGGAATTCTATACTCAGCGACAAGATGGCGAATAATCTGATTGTCGGCTATACATATAACGACGAAAGCCGTTCTTCTCGCGGTACAATGTTTCCGTTTGTGGACGTTCTTTCAGCAGGTTCGGTTTATACTTCCTTTGGATTTGAACCTTTTACGCCAAATAACGAATTACGCTATAACAGTTTTCAGTTACAAAATAACTTCACACTCTATTTAGGAAACCACTTCTTAACTTTTGGCGCTAGCGCAGAAAGATACGAGTCAGAAAACATTTTCTTCCCCGGCTCTCAAAGTGTGTACGTTTATAATTCTCTTTCTGATTTCTACTCTGATGCCAATGGTTATCTGCTGAATCCCGCTAGAGATACCTCGCTTGTAACTTTACGACGTTTTCAAGTGCGCTGGTCAAATCAACCCAATATGGACAAACCAATTCAACCTCTAAAAGTATTTTATGCTGGTGTATATGCTCAGGACGAGTGGCAAACCACAAAGGATTTACGATTAACACTCGGATTAAGGTTAGATATCCCGTTCTTTGGAAAAACCGGCTTTAAGAATCAAGAGGTCGATGGATTTACTTTTAAGGATGAAGATGGAAACAATGTTAAATATTCCACCGAAAAACTTCCTAATGCAAATATCTTGTTTTCACCAAGAATTGGTGTGAACTGGGATGTCTTCGGAGACCGAACCACACAACTTAGGGGTGGTACCGGAATATTTACAGGTCGACCGGCATATGTATGGATTTCTAACCAAGTAGGAAACAATGGAGTTCTAACCGGTTTTGAACGGCTTGATAACACCAGACGAAGGCCATTCAATCCTGATATCAATCGTTACAAACCAACCAATGTAACGGGAACGCCTGCCTCAAGTTATGAATTAGCTTTCACAGATCCCGATTTTAGATTTCCACAGATATGGCGAACTAATATAGCGTTAGATCAAAAATTACCATACGATTTTACCGGAACTTTAGAATTTCTATATGACCGTGATTTCAATGGTATTTACTATATTAATGCAAATCTTGCACCGGCAGATTCATTTTTCCTCGGTGTTGATAATCGTCCGCGATGGACAACTGCGGCAAGTACAAAACTCATTTCTAAGATAGACAACGCAATTGTTTTGAAGAACCAAAATACCGGATATTACTGGAATATTAGCGGTTCACTAGAAAAGTTTTTCGATGAGGGATATTATACAAAAATTGGATACAACTATGGCGTCGCAAAAAATACTGTTGATCCGGGTTCTATCGCTTTCGGTTCATGGAATAATAACCAACATTCTGGTAATCCAAATAATCCAGGCGTAGGTTTTTCTGCTAATTCCCCCGGAAATAGAGTATTTCTGGCGCTATCTTATCGAAAAGAATACTTTAGTTTTGGAGCAACGACATTTTCTCTGTTTTGGGAAGGTCGATCGCTCGGCAATGCAAGCTATACATTTAGTGGTGATATGAATAATGATGGCGGTACGAGTAACGATCTGATATACATTCATAAGGATCTATCAGAAATGAATTTTGAATCCTACTCTATCACATCTCCGGTTACAAGAACATTCACCGCCGCCGAACAAGCTACTGCCTGGAATGCATATATTGAACAAGATGATTACCTAAGTAAAAATAGGGGAAAATACGCTGAGCGTAATGCTGCTTTCCTCCCAATGATTTACAGGGCTGACTTAAGTATTGTGCAAGAGGTGTTCGCTGACTTATTCGGCAAAAGAAATACGCTTCAATTCAGAGCTGATATTCTGAATGTTGGTAATTTGATAGACAGAAACTGGGGCGTTGGACAGCGATTTGTTACAACTCAGCCACTGATTGCCCGCGGACTTGATCCAGGAAGAAAAGCTATTTACAGGCTGCGAGAAATAAATGGCCATTTGATTTCCAAAACTTTTGAACAAACTGCCACGGTGTTAGACACATACAGAATTCAATTCGGCGTGAGATACATCTTTAATTGATACTTGCTTATACAACAAAGGCTGTCTTAATATTATGAGACAGCCTTTGTTTATAAAACAATTATATCTTTTTCCCTTTTTTCTTTTTAGGCGGTTCCTTCTCTTTTTCAAACAATGAAGTTTGATTTTTATCTTTAGAATTATCGTTCATTTTCTTTTCTGGTTTATTGCTGGCGCCATTAAGGTTTAATTCTTCCGATTCCTCAGAAGGCACAATTGCCAACGCTGTAATCGAGTCTTTTTCATCAAGCTTTATTAACCTGACTCCCTGAGCATTGCGTCCGGTCACCCTTATCATAGACGCAGACTGGCGGATGATCATCCCCTGTTCTGTCACTACTACGATATCGTCTTTATCATAAACCTCTTTTATGGCAACCATTTTACCTGTTTTATCGGTTGCTTTAACGGTAATTACTCCTTTTCCACCTCTGTGACTTATTCGATATTCATCCAGTTCGCTTCTCTTTCCGTAACCGTTTTCCGTTGCTATAAGAATCGTAGTTTTCGCCCGTCGGATTGCAACGGCTCCGACAACTTTATCTCCCTTCGATAGTTTAACTGCACGGACCCCGGAAGCTGTGCGTCCCATGGCCCTTGCTTCTTTCTCATTAAATCTGATCGCTAACCCGTTCATTGTGCCAATTACAATATCTTGTGAGCCATCAGTTAACTTAACATCTCTGACTACATCTCCTTTTTTTAGAGTAATTGCCGTGATCCCGGTTTTTCGTGGATTGCTGAATTCTGATAAGGAAGTTTTCTTAACCTGACCCTTTTCGGTCACCATTATTACATGCATCTTTTCATCGAATCCCGACACATTTACAAACGCAGCAATGTTTTCATCCGTCTGCTTTTGCAATAAATTCACAATCGATTTTCCTCTTGCAAGTCTGTTTGCTTCAGGAATTTCAAAAACTTTCAGCCAATAACATCTTCCCTTGTCGGTGAAGAATAATATGTAATTATGTGTAGAAGCGATAAACATATGTTCAAGGAAGTCGTCTTCTCTCGTAGCGGCTCCGGTTACTCCTTTTCCTCCGCGGGATTGTCTGCGATAACCCGAGACCGGAAATCTCTTTATAAATCCATTATGGCTTATTGTTATAACAACATCCTCTTCCGCGATCATGTCTTCTATGCTGAATTCTTCATAATCGTATATGATGTTGGTTCTTCGTTCATCGCCGTATTTAGTTTTTAACTCCACCAACTCTTCTTTAATAATTTGCATCTGCAATTTTTTGCTTGCCAGAATTGATTTGAGTTTTTCGATCTTCTTTAATAAATCACGGTACTCTTCCTCAATCTTCTTCCGCTCAAGTCCTGTAAGCCGCTGCAAACGCATATCTAAAATAGCCTTTGATTGAATTTCAGACAATTTGAATTTCTTCATCAACCCATCTTTTGCAGCATCAACATCTTTCGACTTTTTTATAAGTTTAATAATCTCATCAATGTTATCTAAGGCGATAATATAACCTTCGAGAATATGTGCTCGCTTTTCAGCTTCGTTAAGTTCAAATTTCGACCTTCTTATGATTATTTCGTTTCTGTGGCTAATGAAATTGTCGAGTATTTGCCGAAGCGTAAGAACTTGGGGTCTCCCTTCAACGAGTGCAAGCATTATCACGCCGAAAGTCGTCTGCATCTGTGTGTATTTATACAAATTATTCAGCACAACTTCAGCGGTAGCGTCGCGTTTAAGTTCTATCACTATTCTTAATCCGTCTCTGTCGGATTCATCCCGTACGTCTGAAATATCTTCTAATTTTTTATCCGAAACCAAATCAGCTATTTTTTCTATTAAGGATGCTTTGTTCACCTGATACGGAATTTCGGTGACTATGATAGACTGTCTGTCGTTTTTTCCTGTCTCAATATTTGCTTTCGCCCTGATGACGATCCTGCCTCGTCCTGTTCGGTAAGCGTCCTTTACGCCGTCATAGCCGTAAATTATTCCCCCTGTCGGAAAATCAGGAGCCTTAATGTATTTAATAAGTTTTTCGTCTGCCAGCTTAGGATCGTCAATAACCGCCAAACAGCCATCGACCACTTCGGTTAAATTGTGGGGTGGAATGTTTGTTGCCATACCAACGGCAATTCCCGAAGTACCGTTGACGAGAAGATTCGGCGCTAGCGCGGGTAATACGGACGGCTCTTTTAAAGTATCGTCAAAATTCGGAGTGAATAAAACTGTGTCCTTTTCCAAATCTTTAAGCATATCTTCGGCATACTTGGTAAGCCGGGCTTCGGTGTAACGCATTGCCGCTGGAGAATCTCCATCTACTGACCCAAAATTTCCCTGTCCATCGACGAGTAAATACCTCATCGAAAAATCCTGAGCCATTCGTACCATTGTATCATATACAGCTGTGTCACCGTGCGGGTGATACTTACCGAGAACTTCTCCAACAATACGAGCAGACTTTTTGTAAGCCCGGTTTGATGCCAGACCAAGATCCTGCATACCGTACAATACGCGTCTGTGAACCGGTTTTAAACCGTCACGCACATCGGGTAAAGCACGCGCCACAATTACGCTCATTGCGTAATCAATATAGCTCCCCTTCATTTCGTCTTCAATATCTACCGGAATAATTTTTTCGTTTAATGTTGCCATTTATAATCCTTGAAAATAATTTCTGTTTAAATAGTTATAGTTTAGATGTCGAGGTTTCTCACATACTTCGCGTTTTTTTCAATAAAATCGCGTCGAGGCTCTACATCGTCACCCATCAGTATAGAAAAAGTCCTGTCGGCGTCTGCAGCATTTTCAATAGAAATCTGAAGCAGCGTCCGTTTGTCCGGATTCATAGTTGTTTCCCAAAGTTGTTCAGGATTCATTTCTCCCAAACCTTTGAATCTGGAAATCGAAACGCCGTCTGTCGTGATCACTTCCCCTTCTGCGACTTCAGTAACTTTTTCTTCAGACTGCTGTCCTTTGGCTTTTTCATTCTTAAGACGTTTGATTGTCTCAAGCCGTTCGTCATCATCGTAAGCGTACAGTTCCTGTTTTCCTTTTTTGATCTTATACAATGGCGGCTGGGCAACATATATATGACCGAGTTCGATGAGATTTTTCATGTAACGGAAGAGAAGAGTAAGCAATAACGTTCTTATATGCGATCCGTCCACATCGGCGTCGCACATGATGATTATCTTTCCGTAACGGATCTTTTCGGGATTGAATTCATCGCCTACGCCTGTGCCGATAGCGGTAAATATCGCTCGTATCTCATCGTTTTCCAGGATTTTGTGTAAACGCGCTTTTTGAACATTTAAAATTTTTCCTTTTATGGGGAGAATCGCCTGAAATCTTCTGTCCCTGCCTTGTTTCGCGCTTCCGCCCGCTGAATCACCCTCAACAATATAAAGTTCGCAGAGCGATGGGTCGTTAATAGAACAATCTGCCAGTTTACCGGGTAAACTTGTTGACTCAAGCGCGCTTTTACGGCGTGTCAGGTCTCGGGCTTTACGCGCCGCTTCACGAGCTTCGGCGGCAAGCAGACATTTCTCAATAATTTTTTTTGCGTCCGAAGGATTTTGTTCGAGCCATATGGAAAGATGTTCGCCTACAATTCCTTCCACAATGCTTTTGATCTCGCTGTTTCCGAGTTTTGTTTTTGTCTGTCCTTCGAACTGAGGCTCCGGAACTTTTACGCTTATGATAGCGGTAAGACCTTCGCGGAAATCATCTCCGGATAACTGCACTCCGTTTTCTTTGACGAGGTTGTTTTTATAAGCGTAATTGTTCAGCGTCCTTGTCAGCGCGGATCTGAAACCTATAAGATGCGTTCCTCCTTCGTGCGTGTTTATATCATTAACGTAAGTAAAAACGTTCTCGGAGAAATGGTCGTTGTACTGAAATACAACTTCAACATCAACAACGCGGCTGCTTTCGTCTTTATCCTCGCCGTGAGCGTAGAAAACTTTTTTTATGATCGGCTGACGTGTTGTGTCGATGTATTTAACAAACTCAACCAATCCCCCTTTAAAGTGGAAGGTTTCCTCCTGTTCCTCATCTTCGCGTAAATCAACTATTCTTAAAGTAACTTCAGAATTTAAAAATGCCAGCTCGCGCAGGCGCTCGGCGATGGTTTCGTATTTGTAGGCAGTGTTCTTGAATATCTTGTTGTCGGGTAAAAATGTAACTTTTGTTCCTGTTTTATTCCGTTCAGCTTTACCTATTACTTTTACGGGGGCAACGGGTTCTCCTCTTTTAAATTTCTGGAAAAATACTTTTCCTTCGCGTCTAACCTCAACCTCAAGCCATTCACTCAGCGCGTTAACAACCGACACCCCCACTCCGTGAAGGCCGCCTGAAACTTTATAAGTATTACGGTCGAATTTTCCTCCGGCATGTAATACCGTCATAACGACTTCGAGAGCAGATTTTTTTTCTTCCGGATGGATATCGGTCGGGATACCGCGTCCGTCATCTTCTACCGAAACCGATCCGTTCGGATTGATCTTTACAACAATGTTATTACAGTAACCTGCCATTGCTTCGTCAATAGAGTTATCAACGACCTCATAAACAAGGTGATGTAAGCCTCTTGCGCTGACGTCGCCAATGTACATAGCGGGGCGTCGCCTGACTGCCTCAAGTCCTTTTAATACTGTAATATCTTCAGCGCCATACTGCCTTTCGGAGCCGGATTTTTTTACTTCTTCCGGTTTTTGAGACTTTTTTTCTTTGTCTTTGAATTTTTTATTGTCTTTTGTCATTTTTACTTTTACCTGAATACTATTTCTTTTACAATTTCTTCTTCTAATTCTTTATTTAATTTTTTAATAATTTCTTTTTTTAGAAAAATTAACTCGTTGCGCCAAACCGCTTTTTCAACGCGTACATATAAAATATTTTTGTCTATTCTTTCCGCTTTCGTAACTTTCGCAATTTGTTCGCCAACAACTTTTTCCCAAATATTTAAAACTTCCATTCTTTTTAATTTTTCATCTAATCCTAAAGTTTTTAAAACAGAATTAATGGAAGCGCTGAATATTTTTAAATTAGTTGATTTCAATTTTCCCCGATTTTACGAAAAACTTTTTGTTCTTTTCACCAAACTCGAGCGCTTTATCAAATACCCCGGAATTTGTTGACGTAATAAAGGTCTGGCTAAGTGTTTCGATTAACTTCAACATTCGCTGTGCACGAGCCTCGTCTAATTCACTGAACACATCGTCCAGCAAGAATACCGGCGTTTCATTACAGACCTCCTTTAAGAAAAAGAATTCTCCGATTTTTAAAGCAATCAAAAATGTTTTATGTTGACCCTGAGAAGCAAATTTCCGCAGGTCAAGTCCGTTAATCTTCAAGATCAACTCATCTCTGTGCGGACCTACAAGCGTTGAGCCTATTCGGATCTCCTCCGTTCTCTTTTGTTCCAGATTCAAAAAAAACTTTTCCTTGATTGTATCAAGGTTGTCTTTCACTGTAATTTCGAAAGAAGGCGAATATTCGATATGCGGAACTTCTTCAATATCAACAATTTTTGTATAAGCTTCGGAAATATATTTATAAAAATTATTAATGAAATCTTTACGTTTTAAAATTATTTTCGATCCCGTACTTACCAACTGCTTGTTCCATGGTTCGATTATAAAAGATATATCTGCTTTTGAATATTTATTTTCAATCAATATTTTATTTCTATGTCTTAAAATTTTTCTAAACTCAGACAAATCCTCGAGATACAGAGCACTCGATTGAGAAATGACTAAGTCCAGAAATTTCCTCCTGTCGGAAGGTCCCCCGAAAGTAATGTTTGAATTTTCAGGAGAAAGTATTACAATCGGAAATTTTCCTATTACCGACGAAAACGGTTCTATTCTCCTTTTGTTAATAGAATATACTTTTTCACTTTCAGCAACACTATATGCAATGTGAATTTTACTCGATTTATCATTATTCGATGCAATATCTGATTCTATTTCAAAAATATCTTCCCCTAATGTTATTACTACAGAATCACTACTTGCATAAAAACTTTTTGTGAGCGAAATGTATGATATTGCTTCGAGAAGGTTCGTTTTACCTTCGCCGTTATCTCCAAGTATTATGTTAGCTTTTTGTCCGAATTCAAGTTCGGTGTTTGAGTGGTTGCGAAAATTTTTAACGCGAATACTTTTAATATACATTTATTACTCAGACATTCAAGCGAACCGGCATAACCAACATTAACAAGTCTTCATTTTCAGACTGTTCTTTAGGTTTTACTATTGCGGCTCGGTTCGAACTTGAAAACAAAAACTCAATTTCAATACTATCGATGTGCGATAGAATATCGAGTAAGTAATTTGCATTGAAACCTATTTCAAAGTTATCATTTGTGTATTCACACAAAATCTTTTCTTTGGATTCACTGCCAAAATCTATATCTTCCGCCGATATTGTTAATTCGTTTTTTTCCAGAGAGAATCTTATTTGATGCGTCGTGGTACTTGCGTATAGTGAAGCCCTTTTTACAGATGAAAGCAATTCGTTTCTGTTTATCGAAAGTAATACATTATTTTCAGAAGGAATTACGCTGTCATAATTCGGATATTTTTCATCTATTAACCTTGATAATAAAATGGTATCACCAAAATTAAACGATATATGCGACTCGTTAACAGAAATTGAATTTAACTCTTCATCAAAATGTTTAGAAATAATGTTCAACGTTTTATTCGGAATAATAACATTTTTATCTTTCACTTCAGTCCTCGGAGAGACTGTTACCAGTTTTACCAACCTGTGACCGTCGGTTGAAACTGCTCGAATTTCTTCTTTCATAATTTGGAAGTAAACCCCCGTCATTGCCGGTCGCAATTCATCCGTACTGGTAGCAAAAAGAGTTTTATTAATTAATCTTTTTAAGGTTCCTGTGTTTAATAAAATATTTTCTTCTTCTTTAATGATATCGGGAGAAGGAAATTCTTCTGCTAATTGACCGGTTAAGCGGTATTCACCTTTATCTGTTTCAATCAAAATTTTTAAATTACTTAAATCTGCCGAAAATTTTATGTTTATATTCGGCAAGGCTCGTATTGTATCCATCACCCTTTTTGCCGGAACAACTATGCTTCCGCTTTCATCGCCCTTTACTTTTATTGAAGATGAAATTGAAATTTCAAGATCGTTAGCTGTAATAGTCAATTCATCATCTTTTAATGTAAAGAGATAGTTTTCCAGTATCGGCATTGTGGATTTAGCAGGGACAACGCTGCCGGTTTTTGTAAGTACTTTTAATAAATCACCGCTTAATACAGAAAATTTCATTTACTCCTCCTATTTTTGAGGTAATTTTTATTTGAATTTTTGTTGTTAAATTTACGTTTTTTTTTTGAAATATACAAAAAGATTTTCCTTATAAGTTACTAAAAATCATATACTTAATAATATTTTATATAGATGATTAATATTAATTATATGCATTGTTGATATGTGGATAACTTATTGATATCTTCATTTTTGTCTGAAAAATTTTAAATATTGATTTTTATTACTGTTATCTTTGTGTGGATTATTCATAATCGTATCAACAATATCATTAAAAACCAATTAGAAATGTTGAATTTTTAAATGCTATTAACATAAAATTAACACTAACTCACAAATATTACACAAAGATATCAACATTTTTTTACGATCTATTGTTAAGCTTTTGTTTTAACAACTGGATAAGGTCAAAATATTTTTTATCATTTTTCATTAAATCTTCTATTGTTTGATAAGCATGAATAACTGTGCTGTGATCGCGGCCTCCAAAATGTAAACCAATCGTTTTCAATGAATTATTTGTTAGTTCTTTCGATAAGTACATCGCCATTTGGCGCGCTAAAACAACTTCTTGTTTTCGTGTTTTTGCACGAACAAGATCTTCAGGAATATTTAAATTTTCACAAACCATTCTTTGAATTTCTTCGATAGTAATATGTGATTTTATTTCTCCGACAACGGTTCTTACTACCTCTTTTGCCAAATCAATATCTACTTCTCTGTTGCGTATCGATGCGTTAGCCAACAAACTGATTAAACATCCTTCCAACTCACGAATATTGGAGGTTACATTCAAAGCAAGAAACTCAATAACATCCTGGTTTATATCTATGCCGTTGTCAAGACTTTTTTTTCGGAGGATCGCAGTCCGGGTTTCCAAATCGGGAGCTTGAATATCCGCAGTTAAACCCGACTGAAACCTTGATATCAAACGATCGTTAAGTCCTTTCAATTCTTTTGGAGGGCGGTCGCTGGATAAAACAATTTGTTTTCCTTGTTGGTATAATGCATTAAAAGTATGAAAAAAATGATCCTGCGTTTTTTCTTTCTCTTTAAAAAACTGAATATCATCGACTATCAAAATATCCATACTTCTGTAAAAAGAGGAAAAATCATTCAAACCGTCTGCCTGGATTGCGTCTACGAATTCGAGCGTAAAAATTTCACTCGTAACATACATAACCCTCTTGGCTTTACCTGACTTAATTGCATGGTTACCGATCGCTTGTATAAGATGAGTTTTTCCCAACCCAACGTCACCGTAAATGACCAGAGGATTAAACTGTGTTCCGCCGGGATTGTTTGCAACGGCTAACGCGGCGGCGCGGGCTAATTGGTTGCTCTCTCCTTTTATAAAATTATCGAATATATTTTTTTCATTTAATGCCGAAGAAAACGGTTTATTTATATTATTATCGTTTTTTAATTCGTGAAAACGTTTGTCGGGAATATATTTTTTTTCGCTTTGAATTGTGACGGGAGTAGGAGTAAATACGAATCTGTTATCAGCCTCTTCGTTTTCCGGAATATCAGAGTTTACCTTGAAATGGAAACTAATTGAATTACCCATTATGTTTGTAATAACTTCGGTCAGCAAATCTGAATAATGTTCCTCAACCCATTCATAAAAAAACTGGCTTGGTACTTCCAAAGTTAAACTACTATGATCCGAACCTATCGGTTTAATAGGTTCAAACCAGGTTTTGTAACTCTGTTGAGATACACGATTCTGAATTAACGAAAGGCATTCCGACCAAATTTTTTCATACGGGATCGGTGGATTAGCGCCGTTAGCACTAGAATTTTCGGTGTTTGTGAGTTTATTTTCAATCATATCATTTAAATTATTTATCAACATATGTTAACATGTTATTAACATAATTTTACACAATAACAGGGACTACATAAAATATAAAATTTACAGTTTTCACCAAATTATCCACATTAATAACACGCTACAAATCTTTTATTTACAACGAGTTACAAGGCGGTGACTCTGAATTGTTAACATGTTGTGAATTACTGAAATGATGCGTTAATTTACGGAAAATGAATTAAAAGCTTGACTTACGAAAGTTGTTAACAAGTTATCAACAATAAAATATTGATGAATCACTTGTTGAATTATAATAATTAAAATGAGGGAAAGCAAGTAAAATAATTACACGGCTATCGATTCACTGATATATTTTCTTACAGAAAAGAGACTTCCTAAAAAACCTAAAATGGTGCCAAGAATTACAATAATCCCGTATATATAAATATCAATTCTTAGAAAATCCAATAATTCCGCAGAAAGGAGTTTAGAGGCTGTCTGAATGATGATATAAAGAATAACCGACGAAATAAATCCACCGGAAATTCCTTGCAATATTCCTTCAAGCAAAAACGGCATTCGAATAAACCATCTTGTAGCGCCGACGAGTTTCATAGTTTTAATTAATTTACGTTTTGAATAGATAGCAAGCCGTGTTGTATTCGAAACTAAAAAAACTGCCGATATACCTATTATTGCACCCATAATTAATCCAAGCGTGTTAAGAGATTTTGTTCTTTTGTCCAAAAATTCGATAATATCTTTTCTGTAAATAACCTCATCGATGCCTTTAACAGATTTAATTTTATCGAATATTATTTGAGCCGCTTCAGCCGTTTTATATTTGTTGTTCAAATATATTTTAAAAGACGGAGGAAAAGGATTGAACTCCAAAATGCTCAGCACATCTTCGCCGAAATCTTCCTTAAAAATTTTTGAAGCATCTTCTTTCGAAATGAATGTAATGCTATCGACACCTTCCGTTTTTAAAAGTAAATTTTGAATCTCGTAAATAGCAACCCGGGGAGCGGGCTCTTCAAGAAAAGCTTCCATCTCAACTTTTTCCCTTACTAAATCGACCAGCCGGGAAGTATTAATGGATACAATTATGAATAAACCAAGCAATATCAAGGAAATTGATATTGTGATGATAGATGCTGCTGCGGCTAACTTAGCCCTTGAAAATCCCGAAAATCCTTCTTTGATTATGTATGCTATTTTCATATAAATTAAAAATTAGATTCGTCTTTCCAGCGGACAATTTTCCAATTTGAATTAAAATCCGCTCTCTCAAGTGTAAGGTTTGCATAACCGTCGATTCTTTCAACATCGCTCGGGTTAAAAGTTATCATGAGATTGAATCCGCGGACGACGGTTTTGCGTAAAGAATCACCGCTTGAAGCAACCTCATTGTTCCAAATTATTGAAAGCGATTGCGCGCTCTGAAACAAACCGTAAGTCGTCCTCATCTCGTCGTCGCGTCCCCAACTAACATCAACGCCAACTTCATAGTCACGATAGATGAAAGTAAAATTTGGACCGATTAAAGCACCGTATAATGAGGTATCCTTAAAAGAGTACGCGTTTCGGAAGTTGCAAAGGACTCCGTCAATTTCATTTAAATTGGGACAAATTTGTTTTCCCGATCCATCGCCCCATCCGGGAGCGAACGGATTAACGCACGAAATACTGCAGAATAAAAAAGACACTACAGATATTTTAAAAATATTTTTCATTTATTATATGCCGGTACTGAATAGAGCTTTTAAATAACTCCACGTATTCAGTGTGTCGGCTTTGAAATCAAACCATTTATATATACCCCACTCCAGTTTTCTATCGACAGATAGATAAAATTGTAAATTACCGGAGAAATTTTTTGTGATATTCGGATGGTTGTGAGGAAAATAAAGAAAATAATCATAATAATATATAACAGAATCGGAAGTTATGCTGATTATTCTTTTATTTGAAAGGGCGAGTCCGGCATTTCCGAAGGGAGGTTTGCCTAAATTTCTCAGGTATTGACGTTCCGATTCGCGGTTCCACCCGATAAATATCGACCTGTCAATACCCGCTTCTGCAGCCGGTACAAATTCAAAATTTTTATCTGAAAATGACGAATCAATAAAACACTTTACATAATTATCAACATTGTATTCTGAGATTGAATTTTTAAAATTTGTTATTACAATGTCGGGCGTTGTAGGTTGAATAAAACTTGAACTTTGCTGATATGGGTCTTCGGGAGGTCTGGTGCTGAAGAGATCGCATCCGGACAAAATTATAAAAAAAAGAATCAATATTTGATTATAAAATTTCAAACAACTACCCTTCCTTCGATTGCACGCGACAATGTCGCCTGATCTGCAAATTCAAGATCTCCGCCAATCGGAATCCCTCTTGCAATTCTCGTTATCTTTAAGCCAAGCGGCTTCAAGAGACGGGAGAGATAAAGAGTTGTGGCTTCACCTTCGACATTTGGATTTAAAGCCAATATGATCTCAGATGTATTATCGTCAATTCTGTTCAGCAGTTCTTTGATTTTTATTTCATCTGGTCCGATTCCATCGAGAGGCGAAAGAGATCCGCCGAGCACATGATATAAGCCGTCGAAGTCGTTTGTTTTTTCTATAGCGAACACATCGCTCGGTTCTTCAACAACACAGATTGTATTTTTATCTCTTTTATGGCTTGAGCATATGGGGCAGGGATCTTCTTCCGTGAAGTTAAAACAGACGCCGCAATTTTTCACTTTATCTTTTACTCCGACGAGCGCTTTTGCCATGTACACAACTTCTTCGCGCGGAAGTTTCATAATATACATAGCCAGCCGCTGAGCTGTTTTCCTTCCGATGCCGGGAAGCTGTGAAAATTCTTCTACCAAAATTTCCAATGACTCTGACGTATAAAGCATATAATTTTTATTTAAAAGCCCGGTAAATTTAAACCGGGAATATTAGGCAGCATTCCTGATGTAACCTTCCCCATCTCTTCTTGTGCCATCTTTTGAGAATCTTCCAACGCTTTATTGACTGCCGCGACTAATAAATCCTCAAGCATTTCAGCGTCGTCGGGATTAATAACTTCTTTTTCGATTTGTATTTTTAATATTTGTTGTTTTCCGTTCGCAGTAACTTTTATCATACCGCCGCCGGCTTCAGCGTTAATGGTTTTATTCTCTAACTCGGCTTGAACCTTTGCCATTTTTTCCTGCATTTGTTGTACTTGCTTCATCATTGCCTGCATATTAGGCATTCCGCCCGGCATTTTCATCTTTACCTCTTTTGTTATTGTAAATTTACGTTTTATAAAATATATTGCTTTTGAAGCGTAAAATCAATTTTTGTAACTTGCGGCTATAACAAACGTAAGTGTATTCAGCTGTATAAATTGAAAGGAAAAATATGACGCACAAAATATCGGTTAAAATAATTTTCTTGTTAATCTGTTTATTTGGTTTTAATAGCTTCTTATACGCATTGAACTCAACATCCGAAAAAGGGATTGAACTTTTTGATCAAAAAAAATACAAAGAAGCGAAGGAATTATTTATATCAATTATCAAAAAAGAACCGAAGAACTCAATCGCAGCATATTATCTGGGAAGGATCGCATTTACAGAAGAAGATTATGAAAAGGCATCGGAGTGGTTCGAAAAAGCAGCGGACACAGAAAAAAATAATTCCGTATATCACCTATGGCTTGGAAAAAGTTATGCACAGGAAGCCCGGAGCGCAGGTGTTTTGCGCCAGCCTTTCATCGCCCGTAAAATGAAATCCTCTCTTGAGCGTGCAATATCACTTGACCCTGACAATATCGAAGCCCGCTTTTTCCTGATGGGATTTTTTCAGCGGGCGCCGGGAATTATGGGAGGCGGTATGGAAAAAGCGAAAGAACAAGCTGCCGAAATTAAGAAACGGAATAGTTTTCAGGGGCATATCGCTTTCGGAAATTTGTATGAGCACGAAAAAAACCTCACCGCAGCAGAACAGGAATACAAAGAAGCGGTTAAGAAACACCCCGACAGCTTATCCGCTTATTACAATTTAGGAATATTTTATTCAAACCATAACCGCTACGAAGAAGCTTTTAAATTATTTGACGATTTGCTTGTCAGAAAACCGGATGAAATTAAGATATATTATTACATAGGGAGAACAGGGGCTGTATCGGGACTTAAATTACCGGAATCCGAACAGGCGCTTATAAAATTTCTTAAGCACGATCCGCTCGCAGACAAAGAGTGGCAGGTTGCGGCACACTGGCGGCTTGGTATGGTTTATGAAAAAAAGGGGGATTTGCAAAACGCTAAAAAAGAATACAATAATGCGTTGAAATTAAATCCCGACCATAAACAGACAAAAGAAGCGTTAAAGAAGTTGAAATAACTTAGACCACAGAACAACTTCCATTTAAGATTTGTTGAAAAAACCGGACAGGGAAGCGGATATGCAGGATGGTAAAATAATGTTGTAATATAATTATTAAAGCCGAGATAAAATAAATCAGAAATTGTGTGAAAATGTGTGATGCTAATTTAATAAGAATAAAGCAATAAATTATCGTAAAGTTATATTTGCCCAAGCCATAAATTCTGTAAGACTCAGAATTTCGATTTTCTTATCAGCATTCACTGTGGAAGTATATTTTCTGTGAGCGGCAGCTTCTTTTAACCAAGGAATTGCTCCAGTTTTCCAACCCTTCCCATCAATAATAATTAAGATGTGTTTTTCAGGCATTGTTTCGATACTGTTGAGATATAAATATGGTAATTTTTCGTCAACCGATCCTGTAACCTGTTGCCACTTACATTCAATACGTGTTTCCAGATTATACCGAGTAGATTTTAATAGAAATTCTGTTTTACCAGTATGTTTATATATTGTATCATATGGTACGTTGGTCAACAGAACTTCATCACCAAATTTTGCGGGATTCTTTTTCCAATCTTTGTATTTTGCTATTTTAAATCCTTTTTGACTGCAAACGGTTTTTACTGTTTGTTCGAGAAGATTACCTGATGATGTTCGTCGTTTTGGTCTATTAATTTTTTTTGCCATAAAACTTAGTAGTTTGTAATAATCAATTCATTAATTTTTCCACGACCTTCAGCTTTACAGTTAATTGCTCGGCTTGCTTTAACAATTTTTGCATTGTAATTCTTATATAAATCTTTCACCGTTTCTGTATACGAATTAGATAACATATAATAAACACCTCTTTTGGTTAATTTATCACAAACTTCCCTTAGTGCGAATTGGGAGTCTAAATCAAAGTCATCTTTATAGTATTTTGTAAATGATGATGTTTTATTTAATGGAACATATGGTGGATCAAAATAGACAAAATCTCCTTTACGAGCTTTCCTTTCTACAGCTTCAAATGAAGCTGAGGTAATCTCAGTTTTTTTTAATAAAGCACTGCAAGCTATTAGATTATCTTCATCAACTATTTTCGGATTCTTATAGAAACCAAAAGGGACGTTGAAATAACCGTCTGAGTTCATCCTATACAATCCATTGAAGCAAGTTTTATTCAAATATATCAACCTGCTTGCTTTTTCTACTTTGCTCCAATATTTGTATTCATCAAATCTATCTGTGCCTCTAAGTTCATAGAAATATTTTTCAGTATTCTTATGTTTTTTCAAACTCTTTATGAGTTCTTCAACGTTGTTTTGAATAACTTCATATAAGTTAATTAAATCAGGATTTATATCTGAAATATATCCATAGTTTGGCTTAATTTTAAAAAATAATGCACCACCACCCACAAAAGGTTCAAAAAACCGATTATATTCTCTTGGTAGACGTTTCAAAAGTTCTCCAAGCAGTTGCCTTTTTCCGCCGGGCCATTTTAAAAATGGACTACAAGCAACTTTTTCAAAATTCTTTTCTATACTATATAATGCAAGTTGTTCTTTGATTGACAATATTAATGTTTCTGTTCGCATACTTTACAAGTATACTATATACAAACATTAAATGCAACGTTAACTAAAATGATTTGTAAAGCCTAACAATTATTTTATTTTAAATTTTCATCTACCGGTTCCCAGAGCTCGATCTTGTTTCCCTCCGGGTCCAGTATCCAGCCGAACTTTCCGTATTCATATTCTTCAATTTCTCCTACAACTTCAACGCCTTCCTGTCGTAAAACTTCCAGCAGAGCCTTAAGATTTTCCACCCTGTAATTGAACATGAATTGCTTCTCGCTGGGTGAAAAATATTTAGTATTCTCGGAAAACGGACTCCATGCCGTATAGCATTTTTTATCCGGTTCAGCGGCGTCACGCCACTCAAAAAGTCCGCCGTATTGGTCGGACTCGATGCCGAGATGCTTTTTGTACCATTCTTTTGTTTTTTCGGGATCTTTTGTTTTAAAAAATACTCCGCCTAATCCTGTAACGCGTTTCATTTGTTTCCTCTCTTAATATATTTTTGTAAAAAGTTGAATCTCTTTTTTCGAGTATCTCAATTATAACATTCTCAATATTTTTATTCACACCTTTAATTTTCAATAAATCACTTTTAAGTTTTGATAATGGTTCTTTTATCTGAGAGATATTGTACGCCGCATATCCAAACTGGGATTTTCCTCCTGCTATTTTCAGATAATAGTCAATGTGCTCGAGTATTACAACTGTCAGATCGTTGTCATCAAGAATAGCTCTGAATAATGGCACAGGAATTCGCATCGGCATATTATATTTTCGCGCGATCTTATAAAATCTTTTGTTAATTTCATCATAATATCCGCTTGCCGCCAGTCCCCATTCGTTCTGCGGATAAATTTCCTGGTATCTTTCTGTCAGCTCAGGGTAATTCTTTTTCAGTGTGTCTAAAAAATGCTCTTTCTGCTTTCCTTCTTTGAGGGTCATGCCGGCAAATATTATAAAGTCGATACCGGTATCCCTCGCTTTACTTACAGATTCTTCAAGAAGCTCCGTAGTATCTGTGATGAACGGTATTACGGGCATAAGAAACATGCCGCACGGTATGCCTTCGTGCTTAAACCGGGCAAGTGTTTTGAGTCTTTCACCGGGCGGCGGGACACCGGGCTCAAGTAAAGCGCTTATCTTTTCGTCAACGGAAGAAAAACTGTAGCTCACAATTACGCGGTTCTTTTTATTTATTTCCTTTAATATGTCAAGGTCTCTTTTCACAAGAGTCGATTTTGTAAGAACGTGAACGGGGAAATTTTTTTCGGAGATCAACTGAAGTGTTTTCCGGCTCAGCTGATATTTGTTTTCAACGGGCTGATAAGTGTCGCACACACCGCCGCCCAATAAAATAAAGCTGCGTTTGAAAGGCGTGCGTTTTCTTCCGGGATCCAATTCACGGCGAAGTATATCTACCGCATTGATTTTTACGGTTATGTCCTTGCCGAATTCTCCCTCCACGAAATATTTCTCCGAGCGCCCGTCGCAGTAAACGCAATTATGCAGACAGCCCCTGTACAAATTCATTCCATAACGCGAAATAAACCAAGAATCTATCTTTTTATGCTTCCTTAAGAGCGTTTTTGCTTCGGTTTCTTTTATGCTCATTGATTATTAAATGTCTTATGATTAATTTAATATATAAAATTCCGGAATCATTAATGTTAAAAAAAATATATTCTCTCTTTCTCATCGGTTTGGTTATTTGCAATACCGAAAACGGGAATTGCAGTTCTGCCGGTTTTTTAGAGGGGAGGATAAGCGATAAAAACTCAAAGGAATATCTTACAGGAGTGAATATATCTCTGCTTGATACGAAGCTGGGGACCGCCGCAGACAAAGAAGGATTTTATGTAGTGAATAATATTCCTCCGGGTGATTACGATGTGAAATACAGTCTTTTGGGATATAAAACCGTTATAATGAAAGGTGTTGTGATTTTGGGAGGGAGACGGACAAAAATTGATGTCGAGATGATTGCTTCGGCGGTAGAAATGGATGTTGTGGAGATTGTCGTTCAGAAACCGCTTATACAAAAGGAGCAACCGGCAACTGTTTATTCGATCGGTGAATTGAAGATCGAAAAGCTGCCTGTATCGAACTTCCGGGAATTAATTTCATTGCAACCGGGTATTACGCCTGAAGGAAATGTTCGCGGAGGGAAAACAAATGAAGTAATGTATCTGATCGACGGACTACCGGTTCAGGATGTATTGAGCGGCGGATTGGGAACCAACCTTCCGAAAAGTTCTATCACCGGAATAAATATCCATGCCGGCGGTTTCGATGCTGAATATGGAAACGCATTATCAGGAATAGTAAATATTATTACTAAAACAGGAAGCGACAAACACAAGTTCAGCTTGCGAGTTGAAAGAGACAACTGGGCACCGGAAAAACTTAATAAACAACAAGATCGGCTTACAGAAATTGAGCTGTCAGCGGGCGGTCCGATAGCGCAGAATAGTTTATATTATCAGACATCAAATATTATTCATTACAGCGACACTCGCTGGTGGCTGGATTTCAAACAATTCGGCATTTCACCGGTTAATTGTGAATTTTCGGGTTTCGGAAAGCTTGAGTATTTAATTTCAAAAAATATTAAAGTTGGCTTTCAGGGAATCTATTCTTTGAGAAATTGGAATGATTATGAATTTAGCTGGAGGTTTAATCTGCCGGGATTACCTAAAAGAGAACGTAATTCATACAGGGTTGCCCTTATGCTGTCGCACACATTTTCACAAACGTCTTATTACACATTAAGCTTAAGCAGATATTTTTTGGGGACTTCGATAGGCGAGGATAAAAAAGAATTATCAAACCTAACACCATACGAATATGATTTTTTCCTTCGCTATATTGTCGCGGGTAAACGTAATTGGTGGGCTGATACACGCCAGATTGTCTACACATTGAAAGGAGACATCACTACTATTCTTGCGAAGATCCATATTATAAAAGTCGGTATGGAAATCAATCAATACGATTTATTTTCTGATGTGTTGAAATACGATCCGCAACTTTCATATTTTGGGAAACCTCTTTTTGGTGTTCCGTTATTAAATTACAGCAATCGTTATAATTATTTTCCCAGGTCGGGAAGCATTTATCTGCAGGATAAAATTGAAAATACGGATGACGGTTCGCAGTTAAGCTTTGGAGTTCGTTGGGACTTTCTTGATCCAACGGCTGAAAGACCTGTAGTGGAATTTATACCGACGCGACCCGGTGAATATCGGCAAGTTGTAATGGGAAGCACAAAAGCTAAATTTAAACACCAGATCAGCCCGCGTATTGCCATCGCCTTACCCGTAGGGTTGGCGTCATTCATGTTTGTAAATTTCGGTTACTATTTCCAATATCCGTTATTCGATCATTTATATTCCGGTATCAGTCCTTCACAAATAAAAACAGGATCGCGAAATGTGTTAGTCGGAAATCCCGATCTTGAACCGGAAAAAACGATTGCCTGGGAAGCGGGATTAAAACACGGATTTTCAGCCAACATTACAGGATCGATAACCTATTTTAAAAAGAAAACAAAAAACCAGATTGACTCAAAAACTCTGATACCGTTTGATTCGAAATCAGCGGGGGATTTTGGTTTTGCAGAATATGTAAATAACGCTGAAGCTGCGGCAGAAGGATTGGAATTTGTAGTAAGCAAAGAGAACGACAAAGGATTGTCGGGAAGTATTTCCTATTCCTACATGACCACGGAAGGAATCAGTGAATACGTTGACCAAACAATCAACCGTGCGCAGTGGGGCTTTCCGCTGGCAGTACAGCCGTTTCCACTAAGCTGGGATCAGCGACACACTATTAAAGTCGATGCTGATATAATTTTGCCGGGAGAGATTCAAACGAATTTAATTGTTTTATACAATACGCCCAGGCCCTACACATTTTATCCGACGCGCGACGGGTATAATGCGCTTGATTCAACTAAAGCATTCCTTCCGAACAATTTCAGGATGGAGGAAGTTTTGTTCATAAATTTAAAATTTTCAAAAACTTTCAATTTCGGGAAAGAACGGCTTTACAGGCTAACCATGTTTGCGGATGTTCGAAATATTTTAAACAGGGCAAATGTAAAATGGATTGACTCGAGCGGTAGAATCGGGGGGGAGCTGAAAGACCCCGGAGCTTACTACGACCCCAGACGCATCAGAGTCGGCGCAGTAATTGATTTTTAGGAGAGATGATGGATACAAAACAAAGGATAATGTTTCTTTTTATTATTACGATAATAATTTTAGGATTTTCATGCGACGAAGCGCTGCCCCCTTACGAAAATCCGGCGAATGTTTTTGAAGCAAAAATCAGCGGAATATATCATATTAGTCCGTTCGAAAATGTCGTAAAAGTTTTTATCACACTATCAAATAAGTACGATGAAACCTTCGAGGGGGAAAGCTAACTTCAGGGGCAAGGTGGAAATTATGTATGAAAAAGATCCCATACATAAAAAAACCGCAATTCTCGACTCCTCTTCTCTTGTTTGGGGCAGATATAATCCCGGAACCGGAATGCTGATTATCGATCCAAACGATTCTGTTAGTTTTATTTATAACTGGAACTTAATAGATGATAACGGTTTTAATTTGAAAAATCTTTTTAATTACAACCCTGATCCTGCTTGCAGTCTCAGATTTATTGCCGCACCGGAAATATTTGTTCTTTCCGGTGAAATGAAAATTTTTGAAAGAACCAACACCGCCGTAGCCGAGAAAAGGCAATTTCAATTCAGACATATTCGGGAATATGTTTCACCGAGAGATTGTCCTTAGTCAGGTGACCGAAGATTCTTAATTAATAGATTAAGCTCCGCCGATTTTAATAGAATCGTCACCATATTTTTTTCTTAACTTATCGACGGCACGCACCAAGTCTCCATGCTTATCTTTTATTGGAAACAACTCCAACTCATCTTGTGTTTCGTCTACAAAACCCGATAAGCCGACTCCCAGCAACCTCACCGGTATTTTCGGGTCTTGTGATTTTTGTAATAACTCTTTTGCCGCACGAAAAATTACCGGATCATAATTAGCAGGATTGATTGTTTGACGCCGCGTTATCGTTTCAAATTTTGAAGAACGAAGCTTCAATGTAACGGTCTTTGCTTTCAGGTTCCTTGAACGGAGAGTTGAGCATACGCTTTCTACCATCTCGAAAAGTATTTTCTCCAGTTCAGTCCTGTCAGAAATGTCGTTTGCGAATGTTTCTTCCTTGCTGATGCTTTTGGCAACATGGTCATCCGTAACGTGAACCGAGCCCTGCCCAAGAGATGCACGATGAAGCCATTCACCGTGAGCGCCAAGCAAATCTATCATCCTATTTACGGAAACAGACTGTATGTCGGACACCGTGTGATAACCTTTAAGGGTAAGCACCTCTTCGGTTTTTGGTCCGATCCCGGGAAGAACCTGTATCGGAAGCCGAGCAAGAAATTGTTTTTCAGTTCCGTGAGGAACAAAAATTATTCCGGCGGGTTTTACCGTATTTGCCGCTATCTTTGCTACAAGTTTATTTGACGCCAAGGCAATTGTACAGGGGAGGTTGAAGTCTGTTTTAATTATTTCCTGAATCTTTTTCATAAACCCTGGTAAATTGTGACTGTATAATTTTTCACAGCCGGTAAAATCCAAATACATTTCATCTATGGAAGCTCTCTCGACTATCGGTGCAATTTCCAGCATTCTTGAATAAATTTTCTTAGAATAAATCGAATAATCTTTATGATTTCCACCGACAATGAGTAAATTAGGACACAAACGCAAAGCCTGAGCTGTCGGCATCGCTGATCTGACTCCAAATTTTCTTGCCTCATAAGATGCGGAGGCAACTACACCTCGACCGGTTGGACTTCCTCCAACAACGACGGGTTTTCCATTTAGAGAAGGGTTTTTAATACGTTCAACAGAAACAAAAAAACAGTCTAAATCAATATGTGCGATATATTTTTTTAACATTAAATAATTGTTAATGTACACTTAAAAATAAGGATTTTTATAACAAGAATCATCAAGCAAAAATATCATTTACGACTTGTTCATTCTTTTGAGAATCTTTGTTTGCAATTTGTTAAATCTATCCATAGCTTTATGTAGACAAGGATGAGGTGTATATGATGGAATTTTTATTCAAAAAACTGCTCCCGATATTGAAATTTTTTTACTGGTTCCCCTGGCAGCGTTGTTGGTCACGCTTGGGATTGGGACATTATTTCGGTGGTTAAAGACAAAACCATGGAAAAAAAAGGAAATAATTGATCAGGTTCCCGCCGATAATTTTTCTCCTAATAATCAAAATTAAATTATATTTATATCTTTGTGTCAAACTACAGTTCCAACAAAATAGAGTATTGCAACGATGGTCTTTACTGCTGGACAAATTTTCACTGGAACTATAGAGGTACGCGCACCTGTAAACAAACTTAAGCGCGCCATTATCAGCAAAACTAAAATACTTAAATTAAAATAAGAATTCGAGATGTAAGCAATGAAGTTTGTTGCCGACACGATGTTAGAAAAACTTGCCCGATGGTTGCGTATTATCGGTTGTGATGTAATATTTGATTCATCTAAGAGCGTTGAAGATTTAATCGATATTGCTAATCGAGAAAACCGGGTATTTTTGTCAAGGCGCAAGTCTTTTCCTGTGGAAAAAAAACCGGAGGCGCTGTTCGATTTGTGTGAAGGGGGTTTTGCTGAACAGTTTAAAAAAGTTATAGTTCATTTTGACATCGATTATATGACGAAATTATTCTCAAGATGCACCGAGTGTAACGCCGAAGTTGTCCTTACAGATAAAAATCAAGTCAGGAATATCGTTCCTGAAATGTCGTGGCGGGGTTTCAATGAATTCTTTCAGTGTCCAAAATGCAAGAAAGTTTATTGGAGGGGGGCACATTTAGATAACACAATTAATAAACTGAAAAAAATTTTAGGGAGTGAATTGTGAGGTGTGAATTGAAGTATTTCCATGCGGGGAGGAATTTGGATTGAAATAGCTTTAAAACTTCGTTATATTACAGAAAAAAAATTATAGTGACATCGAAAATAAATTAATAACTATTCACAAATTTAAGGTTTCGCTATGGAACTAAAAATAGTAAAAATCGACAAGCCGCCTGATATGAATTTTATATTAGGACAATCGCACTTTATTAAGACTGTGGAAGATTTATATGAGGTTGTTGTTTCAATAAATCCCGGTATGAAATTCGGGCTTGCATTTTGCGAAGCTTCCGGCCCGGCGCTTGTAAGATATATCGGCAACGATCAAAGCTTGATTGAGATTGCTCAAAAAAACGCTTTGAATTTATCTGTCGGACACAGCTTTATATTGTTTATGGAAAATGGATTCCCGATAAACATATTAAACGCATTGAAAATGGTTCCGGAAGTTTGCTCGATTTTTTGTGCAACGTCAAATCCGGTTGAGGTAATAATTACCGAAACAGAGCAGGGGCGCGGCATACTTGGGGTAATTGACGGGATCAAAACTAAAGGCATTGAATCGGATGACGACATTAAGCACAGGAAAGATTTTTTGAGAAAGATTGGATATAAACTTTAATTTTGTAATGCGGTAATGAATAGAATAACAATAGAGAAATAATACATGGAACCAAAAACTGAAAAACACTCACCAACAGGTAAAAAAATTACATGTAAAGGCTGGATTCAAGAAGCGGCACTGAGGATGTTAATGAATAATTTAGACCCGAATGTCGCAGAAAATCCTGAACAATTAATTGTATATGGTGGAACGGGCAAAGCTGCCCGCAACTGGGATGCTTACAATAAAATTGTTGAAAGCTTAAGAAATTTGGAAAATGATGAAACTTTATTAGTACAATCAGGAAAACCTGTTGCAATTTTCCGAACGCATACCGATGCACCGCGAGTAATAATTTCTAATTCTATGCTGGTTCCTCACTGGGCAACATGGGATGAGTTTCGTCGTCTGGAAAACCTGGGATTGACAATGTACGGTCAGATGACTGCCGGAAGTTGGATATACATCGGTTCGCAAGGAATCTTACAAGGAACATACGAAACTTTCGCAGCTTGTGCTGATAAATATTTTAACGGAAGTGTATCGGGAAAATTCATTCTCACCGCCGGACTTGGGGGAATGGGCGGAGCTCAGCCATTGGCAGCGACAATGAACGGAGCCGCGATACTTGCAATTGAAGTTGATCCTGTCAGGATCGAGAAACGTCTCAAAACAGGATATCTTCACAAATCGACAGACAATCTTGATGAAGCCTTGAAACTCATCATTACCGCAAAAAGCAATAACGAAGCCTTAAGCGTCGGTTTGCTGGGAAATGCCGCCGAAGTTCTGCCCGAGCTGATCAAGCGCTGTATTGTTCCGGACATACTGACGGATCAGACCTCTGCTCACGATACTCTTAATGGTTATGTGCCTGCCGGAATACCATACAATGAAGCAATGGCATTGAGGCAGAGCGATCCGGAAAAATATATAGCAATGACGCGCGCATCAATAGTTGAGCATGTTCAGGCGATGCTGGAACTGCAAAAACGGGGCGCAGTGACGTTCGACTACGGGAACAATATCCGGGGCGAGGCTTTCGCGAATGGAGTTGCAAACGCTTTTGACATCCCGGGGTTTGTTCCTGAATATATCCGTCCGTTATTCTGCGAAGGGAAGGGTCCTTTCAGATGGGCAGCTCTATCAGGAGACCCTGAAGATATTTATAAAACCGATGAAGCGGTCATCAATACTTTTCCGGAAAACAAAGCGCTTATTCGATGGATCAAGAAAGCTCAAAAGGAAATTCAATTCCAGGGATTACCGGCAAGAATTTGTTGGCTCGGTTATGGTGAACGGGCACAAATGGGAAAGATATTTAATGACCTTGTGAGAAAAGGAAAAGTAAAAGCTCCTATTGTCATCGGAAGAGATCATCTTGATTGCGGCTCAGTTGCTTCTCCTAACAGGGAAACTGAAAAAATGAAAGATGGAAGCGACGCGATTGCAGACTGGCCTATATTGAATGCTCTCATTAATGCGGTTGGCGGCGCCAGTTGGGTAAGTATTCATCACGGCGGCGGAGTTGGAATTGGTTATTCTATTCATGCCGGAATGGTGATTGTCGCGGATGGGTCAAAAGAGGCTGAAAAACGGCTGGAAAGAGTGCTAACCTATGATCCTGGAATGGGTATTGTTCGTCATGCTGATGCTGGTTATGAAGAAGCTATAGCTAACGCTAAGAAAAATAACATAAAAATTCCTATGCTAAAGTAATAAAAACTTGAATATTTGAAAAATATACATTATAATTAAACAAATTAATAAAAAGAGGTTTTTGTGCTCAAGCCAAAAATAGCACACTTAACTCCATTTATTTTGGAATTGGAAAGTGGTGAATATTCTCGAATAAGAAAATGCAACTTTTTTTATCACAAAAAGAACGTTTAATTCTGGGTAGCAACGGAGGTTATCCGAATTCAGTTATTGAGGTCGATGCCGACGGGAGTCAAAAAAAGGACGACATCAATGAAAAATTTACCAGACCTTGGATTAAGCATCATTTTCTAACTCAACTGTTGGATGAAACCGGATCATCGGAAGCGATTGAAGCGCGTGACAAAAATTTAATTGACATTCTGAAAACAACCATTCCGTTAACTGAAAATTCATATATCGAAACACAATTAACGTGTTGGAAACAATTTCTTGATAACTCATTCGCCACCAGAGAAACTCAATGGTATGCGGGACTGCGGAAAATTTTTATCAAAGAAAATTTCCACACTGCCGTTGAGCAATTTGAGATAGATATCCCCTCATCCCATAATCAAACTAATTTTTTATTTTTAGATGAGACACGCCTACTTAGGCGGTTGCCGAGAATTCCGATTAAATTATTTTTTTCTATATCTCCTAAATACTTAATTGATCTGTTCGAAACTCTTAAGTTATCTGTTGTTCAAAACCCACACAACCGAGAAATTGAACAACTTATGTATTTGTTTTACAAGGGCTTTGATAATATTTTTCACCTGATGGAGTACGCCCGCCAGATAAACCGATACGAATATGTCGAGTGGATATATTGGGCAGAGAACAATACAAAAACTTTGGGAGATATCAAGCGGTCGGAGAACGATTATAATTCAGCTTTTTTTTGTTACGATACTGCCAACCTTTCGCCGTCGGAATTTAAAGAGATTGCAGAATGGTATATGGCTGAAAATGAATTTAAGCTGGCGTTTCATTTCTACTATAAAGCGAAGGCATTCCAAATTGCACAGGATATACTCCAAAATATTGGCGTGAAAGAATACGGGGCTCTTGTTGCTTTACGTCAGCTTGCCGGTCCGGCCAACGGCGAACCTACCGATGCAAATATCAAAACACTTTATGAACAGGAATTAGAAGCGCTACAGGGTTTTAACAGAATACTTTCAAATGAGTCGTACCAAAAAATTGCTTCCGTCCCTACAATAAAATTTGACAGAGAAACAGTTGAAAATAAATATGCCTTTGGAGAGTTAACCGACGAGGAATACATGAGGCTTATCGCACAACTGCGGGACAGGAGGCAATAGAAAAGGATAATTCATGGGACAAGATATTTCAATAAAAGTCGGAGTTGAAAGGTGTCTGGATTGCGGACATAAATGGATTGATTATTCCAATTCAAGGGAATGTTGTTATATGTGTGGGCGGAAAAATTACTCTGATACGCTTTCACTCGAGAACATAAAAAAAGCAATATCTTCACTGCGGAGCGAAAAAAATTACATTGATAAAAACACCAAGCGGGTTGCTGTACTTAAGCAAAGGTATCGCGAGACGGCAGATTTATACATGGCGCGCGCTAAAGATATTTACGGAAAAATACAACCCCTCTACGAAAAAGGAGATGTATCCGACCGGATGGTTGATCAACTGATAATGTGTTTTCGGTTATTCTCAGAAGTCGGATTGAATAAATCTGCGGCAAGTTGTGCGTATATGATTGCAACAGCCTACACTAACCGGGGAGTAGAAAAAGAAGTACAATCTATTGATGATCTTGCCGATTTAATTGTAGCCCGACAATGGTTTTTACGTTTAGAAGCGAAGGAGTGGGAAGGGGCAATAAACCTTCATATCGGCGAGAAGGCAATGGCGACAATTGGAACAGATCCTGTTTTGCTTCAGACTATGATGCAAATTGGACTGTGGCATTTTTACCGGGCAAGAAATTATTATTACGATAGAAATATGCCGCAACTTGTTGAAAGAATACAGTTTGATATTGATCAAACCACTAAACTTCTTTCTTCATATACGCGTGGTTTATCGGAAATTGAGGCAGCAAAAATTTCCGCGGCCGGAAATGAAAACCAGGGAAACGAAATCAGGAAAGGTTTGGAAGCTCTGGGGGTTTCAATAAATTTTGGATTAGAATCGTTCGGCGAACAAATCGAGAGATTTGGAGGAAGTTTAAACCGGGCTTTAAAAGGAACTGCCGGATTAATTAGCGCGAGCATGAGTTATTCGGCTTATGCGTTGAGTTCCGCCACAGGAAGACCGAACAAAATTCTTAAAGACGGTATTATTGATATTGGAAAAATGATTAATACAAGTGTCCACGCCCTCCCTGAAGCATATTCAAAACCGGTTAACGATCTTGGAAATAAAGTAGCAAAAAGCACCGCAAACAAAGGTATCATCCGAAAAGTAATCTCTGACGAAAAATTTCAGCAATTACGCAATATGGTAATGCCCGAAACGGAAGATGCTTTGAAAAGTCTAATTGAACTCGAACAGCCATCCGAAAAGACTCCGGATAGTTTAATGGATACTCTTGTAACCGAGGGGATGGATTCAGTTCTTGAACAAATTAAACACCGCAGACCACATAATTAACCCGACAGAAAGGATTGTGTAATGAATAAAATAGGACATGTTGAATTTCCGTCAACGGATTTTAAATCTACAAAAAAATTTTTTGGAAAATTATTTGGTTGGAAATTCCAAATAGTGAAAAATTGGGATTACATGCTTTACTATGCTCCAAAACCTCCTCACGGAGGATTCTATTTGATAAAAAAAATGCCCAAAGCCCAAACGGTTATTCCCTACATAGAAGTAAAAAACATAGAAAAAAAATTAGAAGAAATAATAAAGCTTAAAGGGAAAATAATCGTTAAGAAATCACCGATAGGCAAGTGGGGATGGTGGGCAAAGTTTGCAACACCGGACGGCTGCCATGTTGCCTTATGGGAAAACGTTAAAAAATAGATATTAATTCTTTAAGTATAATCAACTGAAAATTTATTTCCGACATTGATATTCATTGTTGTGTTTTGTATATTCAATTGAATGATTGCTCAATTGATATTATGAAAAATAGCCATTTTAAATTTGTGCCGGTTTGTAAAATTGGAATAGTGCACGTAGACAGGGTTAAATCAGCCCATAAGTTAATCAGTAATGAAAGAAATACTTCCTCCGCATCGGATATATTTAAAATTCTCGGCGACCCTACCCGATTAAAAATTGTTATCGCTTTGAAAAAAGAAGAACTGTGCGTCTGTGATATTGCAGCCATGCTGAACCTTACCGAATCCGCAATATCGCATCAACTGAGATTCCTGAAAAATTTTCGAATAGTTAGGCATCGTCGCGAAGGGAAAATGGTATACTATTCTTTGGACGATAAACATATTGAGGATCTGGTTAAGGCTGTTTTGAAACACGTTAAGGAATAAGCCGATGAAAGAAAAATCGAAACAAACAGTATATTTTGTAGAGGGAATTTGCTGTGTGGAAGACGAATTCATACTGAAAAAAAAATTAAATGGCGTTGCCGGAGTTAAAGACCACCATTTTAATTTAATCACGAAAAAATTAAGCGTGTTACAAACTTGTCCAGACCAACAAATTATCGAAACATTAAAAAAAGCAGGTTTTTCGGCAACCACACTTGATAACGTAGAGAACTATGAGATTAAAACAGCCGAATGGAAAAAATATATATTTTTATTGTTATCCGGGTCTTTATTATTAACCGGACTTATACTTAATAATTTGAAATTCTCTGAAAATGTTCTGCTCGTATTTTTTGCTCTGTCTGCTATTGTTGGAGGCTGGAAGATAGCAATAAAAGGAATAAAATCTGTTATCAGCATGGCGCTTGATATGAATTTCTTAATGTTTGTGGCAGCAATCGGGGGATTTATAATAGGCGAATATGCTGAGGCTGCGGCGGTGATTTTTATGTTTTCAATCGCCCTTTACCTTGAGTCATTAAGCTTAGAAAGAACCCGAAAAGCAATTCGATCGTTAATGAATTTATCTCCAACGACTGCTTATGTTAAAGAAAGAGGATCTGAAATATTAAAGCCGGTAAAAAATATTAAAACCGGAGAGATGATAAAGATTAGGCCCGGTGAACAGATATCGTTGGACGGTATAATAACCAATGGGATATCTTCAATCAACGAATCATTGATTACAGGCGAATCATCGCCAGTTTTGAAACAAGAAGGGGATCAAGTTTTTGCCGGAACAATAAACTTACGAGGATCTTTCGAATTCAAAGTAGTAAAAGAATACCACGATACAATGTTATCAAAAATTGTAGAGATGATCGAAAAAGGACAAAGCGAAAAAGCCGATAGCCAAACATTTATTGAAAAATTTTCAAAAATTTATACGCCGGCAGTGACAATAATAGCAATTCTAATCGCTGTAATACCTCCACTTTTTTTCTCGGCTCCGTTTGAAGAGTGGTTTTATAGATCACTCGTTATGCTGGTTATTGCGTGTCCGTGTGCCTTGGTGATTTCGACGCCCGTAACAATAGTAACCGGGATAACTCAAGCTGCCCGCAATGGTGTGCTGATTAAGGGGGGTAAATATCTTGAAGCGATCGGAAAACAAGAGATATTCGCAATTGATAAAACCGGGACATTAACGGAAGGAAGACCTAAACTTCAGGAAATAATAACGTTAAATTCATCCGCAGTCGAGAAAATTTTACAGATTGCGGCAGCAATCGAAAATCATTCCGAACACCCCTTAGCTGAAGCAGTAGAAATAAAAGCGGTTGAGGCAGGTATTTCATTCAGAGATATTGAGGTTAAAAATTTTCTCTCTTTTCCCGGAAGAGGAATTACTGCTCAGATCGGTGATAAAATTTATATGCTCGGAAATCATCTGTTTTGTGAAGAGAACAATTTATGTAGTGCCGATATTGAAAATATTTTGGAAAAACTCGAGTCGGAAGGAAAAACCGTAATAGTTGTCATTGAAAACGAAATACCCATGGGAATAATTTCTTTCATTGATGTTGCGCGCGAAGAGAGTAAAAAGGCCATTCATGAACTAAAGCAAATCGGAATAAAAAATATTTTAATGATTACAGGTGATAACGAGAAAATTGCAAATACCGTTGCAAAGGAAATCGGTATCGATAAAATTAATGCCGGATTAATGCCGGAAGAAAAACTTAATATTGTTCTGAAGCTGAAAGAACAAAACAACCGTGTTTGTGTGATTGGGGACGGTGTAAATGATGCCCCGGCGCTGGCCGCTTCGACAGTAGGGATCGCAATGGGATCGATTGGTACAGACGTCGCGATAGAAACCTCAAATATAGTATTGCATTCTGAAAATCTCATGAAAGTTGTGGATACGATAAAATTATCAAAAAAAACCAATAAAATATTAAAACAAAATATTGTATTAGCACTAATTACAAAGGGAGTTTTTTTGATATTAGGAGCCTTTGGATTAGCAACATTGTGGATGGCTATCTTAGCAGATGACGGGGCTGCGATAGCGGTAATATTTAACGGACTGAGACTCCTTAAAAAATAATTTTGTAAAACTTGCTTTTGTTTTTTATTATTCATATACTATAGCCAAAATAATGACCAATAGTCAGTTTATTTGTAACAGTCAGAACAGAGTATAAAAAATGGGTATTTCAGAGAGAAAAGAGAGAGAAAAAGAATTTCGGCGGGAATCCATCCTTGATGCTGCGGAAAAAATATTTTTTGAAAAAGGATTAGTAGCAACGACAATCGATGAAATAGCTCAGGGTGCTGAAATTAGTAAGGGGACGATTTATCTTTACTATAAAAGCAAAGATGATATATATCTTGGAATATTATGCCGTGGTTTTGATCTGCTGGCAATAAAATTGCGTGATGCAGTGAAGGGTCCTGATTCCACACTCAAAAAACTTGATAACATAGGTTCGGCGTATGTAAATTTTTCCGAAACTCATAAAAATTATTTTAGGATGTTCTCTTATCTTGATAATCCCCAGTTTCATAGTATGGCTTCTGAAGAATTGTTAATTGCGGGGAACCAAAAAAGCTTGATGGCATGGGAAATCATAATTGAAATCATTAAGCAGGGGATAGCAGATAAAACATTTAAAGAAGATATCGATCCAACAGAGATGGCGATCATTCTTTGGTCTAATGCAACCGCATTAATTAAGCTAAAAGATAGGAACGACCACCTTTGGCTGAGTAACATAAATGTGGACATTGAGGAAATATTAACTAAGTCGAATAAAATGCTTGTAATGGAAATGCTAAATAAAAAATTTAAAAACAAAAAAAATAATAACTAAAAAATATTATGAAATCTATATTGTGGACATTAATCGGAGTCGGTATCGGATTTTCCTTATCGTATATGTTATTAAATAAAAAAGAAGAGGAAGAAGCAGCAACTTTGCCCCTCTTTGTTTTTCAAAAACCCAAAGGTTCGATAAATGATGAAGTATTCGCGGGTGTTAAAGAAAACGAAAACGAAACTTGGCTATAAATTAAATTGATCTATAATGGTTCGGTAGGTTCCCAACAACAAAAATCCAGATATAAATAGAGCAACGAACCACCAGAACACCTCGCTTAATTTTGCCGTTATTATTGTTAACATAACTTATCCTTTTTGTTACTACTTTAATGTAATTAGAAATGTGACATAAGTCAAATCTTTTTTTTAAAAATATGGCATTAGGGGATAAATTCATTTTAATCGTTATTGTATTAATTTCGCTGATTTCTTTTATATGGTCTGTTTTTTCTTTCACCAAATCAATAAAATCAGCGAAAAAAAACGATGAAGGGCTTAGCATGTTTTTCTGGGCTGTTGGCGGATTCTTGGGATTAATTATTGCAGGCTTGGGAACGGCATATTTAATAATTCCTATCCTTCTACACTATGTTTAATAAATAAATCAGTAAATCTAAAAAATTGACTTTGTATAGAAAAATTTGTATTTTGATCTACAATTTTATTGTTTTTTCACTAAATTTGGAGAATTTCAAGCATGTTTGCAGTTGTTGATATTGCTGGACAACAATTTAAGGTGAGCCAGACGGCGAAAATATACGTACCAAAATTAAATACGGAAATCGGTGGCACGGTTAAATTTGATAAGATATTATTACTCAGCGATGAGAAAGAAGTAAAAATCGGCAATCCTACATTAAAAGGAATTTCAGTAGAAGCCAAAGTGCTTTCTCATGAAAAAGACGATACAGTCATCGTTTTTAAGAAAAAGAAAAGAAAAGGCTATCGGGTTCGCCGGGGACATCGGCAACCTTATACAAAGCTTGAAATTACAAAAATCGGATAAGGAGTATTTAGTATGGCACATAAAAAAGGCGGCGGTAGTTCCAGAAACGGTCGCGACAGTAACGCACAGCGTTTAGGAGTAAAAAGGTTCGGCGGACAAACCGTTACAGCCGGAAGTATTATCGTCCGACAGCGTGGCACAAAATTTTTACCCGGTCAAAATGTTGGCGTGGGTTCTGACGATACATTGTTTGCAGTTGCAAATGGAGTCGTCAAATTTGAACGTTCAGGAAAATCAAGAAAAAAAGTTAGTATCATTCCTGCCTGATCATCAATTAGGAAAAGTTCTTTTACATATACCCGTTCATAAAATCGCAGATGGTTTTATACGGGTATTTTTGTTTCGATAATGAAATAATAATTCACAGTTCTTAATTAATTAAATCAATTTTGGAGGATACAATGAAAATCGCAGTAATTGGTGGTGGTAATATCGGTGGTGTGCTAGTACAGGAAATCGTGCGACGTCGGCTGGCTCGCCATGTTGGGTTGGTTGATGTGAAAGGACCCGATCTATCTAAAGGTAAATGTCTTGATATTGCAGAGGGTTTACCTATAGTTTCATCAGATGTTGTAATCGAAGGATCTAAGGAATACGACGTTATTGAAGGTGCGGATTTGGTTATTAACACAGCTGGCGTACCGCGCGCTGCCAGACCGGACGGCACAATTCCCACAAGGGAAGAATTATTGGCTACTAATTTAAAAATCACAGACGCAGTGAGCGAAGGGATTTCAAAATTCTGTCCGAAGGCAATTATCATTTCTGTTGCCAATCCTTTGGACGCTATCGTTTATCGCTTATCCATGAATTTAAAACCTGCACGTGAACGCTTGATGGGTATGGCCGGAGTTTTAGATTCTTCACGTTACAGATATTTCATAGCAAACGAAGCTGGCGTAAGTGTTGAGAATGTAGAAGCTATGGTTCTTGGCGGGCATGGTGATGATATGTTGCCGATTCGTTCGGCTTGCCGTATAGCCGGAATGCCGGTGGAAAAATTCATCTCAGCTGAAAAATTAGATGCCATTGAAGCGCGCACACGTCAGGCCGGCGGTGAGGTTGTTAAGTTATTGGGCAGCGGTTCAGCATTTGTCTCTCCGTCATGGGCGGCGTTGGAAATGGCTGAAGCAATTATTTTTGATAAGAAAAAGATTATGCCGGTCTGCACACTTCTAAAGAGTGAGTACGGTATTGATGGTTTATTTATAGGCGTGCCGGTTATTTTGGGCGCAAAAGGGATTGAAAAAATCATTACTATGGATTTGACCGACACGGAAAAAGAAGCATTTGCCAAGTCCGTTGCATCAGTAAAGAAATCGAGCGATGAAGTTCTGACCCTTTCGAAGTAAATCAATCCACAGCAATTGCGGCAATAGCCGGGATATTGAAATATGTTTAAGCCATTCTGAGACCTCTCAGAATGGCTTTTTGTATTTGACATTTCAAATACTTATTTCTAAATTCGTAAAAAAGAAAAGGTAAAAAATGGATAATATAAACAGACGCAATTTTTTAAAGTCGACTGTGATAATCGGAACGGGAAGCATTATCGCAGGGGGATTTCCGGCAAAAATTTTTCCTGAAAATATAAAACCTGTTTCTTTTAAACCCATTGTGATTGCAAGCGCAAACGGCATCCCGGCTGTCAATAAAGCAATGGAAATGATTAATTCGGGGGCGGATGTTCTTGAAGCAATTATATCTGGCGTCAATATCGTCGAAGATGATCCGAACGATGACAGCGTAGGTTTTGGAGGTTTGCCCAATGAAGAAGGAATTGTAGAGTTAGATGCTGCTGTGATGCATGGTCCAAGTTATCGCGGAGGAGCAGTAGCGTCCTTACGGAATATTAAAAATCCTTCCAGAGTTGCACAAGCAGTGATGGAAAGAACTGACCATGTACTAATTGTTGGTGATGGCGCACTGAGGTTTGCAAAAGCTCACGGCTTTAAGGAGGAAAATTTACTCACAGAAGAATCAAGAAAAAAATGGTTGAAGTGGAAAGAAAATCTGAGCACGGAGGACGACTGGTTACCACCTCATAGTATCGATGATGACGATATCGGTGAATATCGTAAATCCTATTTTCGACACTATGGCACAATCCATTGCAGCGGCCTGGATTTAAATGGAAATTTATCTTGTGTTACAACAACCAGCGGACTTGCTTATAAAATTCCCGGAAGAGTTGGTGATTCACCAATAATAGGAGCCGGTCTTTATGTCGACAATGAAGTAGGTGCAGCCGGTTCAACAGGAAGAGGTGAAGCGAATTTGCTGAATTGCAGCTCTGTGCTGATAGTTGAATGGATGCGGCAAGGGAAATCACCCGAAGAAGCTTGTCTGCTTGCCTGTAAAAGAATAAATGAACGCTGTCGGGAAAAACGACTCCGGGATGAAAAAGGAAGATTTAAACATAATGTAAAGTTTTATGCAATTAATAAAAAGGGAGAATATGGTGGCGCAGCGATTTGGAGCGGCGGCAAATACGGTGAAATTTTATTTGCTTTACACGATGGAACTTCTGCAAAAATATTAAAAGGGGTATCTTTATTTAAAATATAACTGTTTATTCCTTAGTCTTCTTTCATTTATTAATAGCTCTATGATTAATAAAGTAAAAATGGTTTCGATTTTTATTTTACTTATGGAAATATTTTTTATATATATTCAATATTCTTATGCTCAGGAATCAGAATTTATAAAAAAATCCGGAGAAAATTTTGTTCTAAATGGAAAATTTTATTATTCAATAGGTGCAAATTGTTATTATTTGCAAAATCTTTCCGCTCTTGGAGATACAACTAAAGTAAATGAGATATTTATTGAGGCAAAACAACTCGGGATTAATACATTACGTACATGGGGTTTTTATGATTCTTCCGATTCAACAAATAAAGCAGTAATTCAATATGCACCCGGAGTTTTTAATGAGGAAGGCTTAAAAGCACTCGATTTTGTATTGTTAAAAGCAAGAGAACACTCAATCCGACTTATAATTCCGTTTGTAAACAATTGGGAGGATTATGGGGGAATGAATCAATATGTTTGTTGGTATGCAGGAGAAAAAATGGAAAAGGTAAATTCTTCTATAAAAGGACAAAAAATCGTTTATGGTGTCGGAGGCAGAAGTTATCGGGTAAAATTTACGGATATTATTACACATGATGATTTTTATAAAAATAGTGTAATTAAAGAGTGGTATAAAAATTATGTTTACAAAATTTTAACAAGGATTAATACTTATACAAATATTGCATATCGAGACGACCCAGTTGTTATGGCTTGGGAGCTCGCTAATGAACCTAGATCGAGCGATAGGACGGGTGAAATTGTTTTCGAATGGATGAATGAAATGGCTTCATTCATTAAGGAGATAGATACAAATCATTTAGTAGGTACAGGGGAAGAGGGTTTCGATGTATCTAACAATACTTATTTTGATGTTTCGAAATATCCATCATGGATGTTTAATGGTTCTGCAGGAATCTCGTTTTCAAAAAATGTTGCCATTAATGATGTAGATATGGCGGGAATACATTTTTATCATGAAGCATGGAACTTAAATTATAATCAAATTAATTTTTGGATTCATGATCATTATAGGTTTTCTAAATTGATAAAAAAACCGATATATTTTGGCGAGGTGGGAGTTAGAAAAAATAAATCGCAATATTATGATTATTTTTTTAACAAGGTATTAAATAATAATATTTCCGGAATTTTATTATGGCAATTATCATATAAAGGGAGTCCTTATTTAGATCCTTATTCTTTTAATTGTCCTGATAATCAAGAAATCTGCATTTTGTTTCAAAAATACAGTGATAAATTTTATCAAAAAATTGATCGCATTGTAATAATTCCTGATTTTAATCAATTGCTGCATAATTATCCTAATCCATTCAACAAAGTAACGCTTATTACATACGAAGTTGAAAAACCGAGATTGATAATACTGGAAGTTTATAATCTATTAGGGCAAAAAGTATTTGATTTAGTTAACCATTATCATCAAGCAGGTGAGTATAAAGTAATATTTGACGGCAGTTCATTCACAAGCGGAATTTATTACGTATTAATGAGATATAGCGGTGGATTTTCGGGATTGAAAACAGTATTGATACGTTGAATTTAAAACATTTCTTGACATTTACATTTCTCTTTATTATTTTGCCCGCATGATCACAATTAAATCAGTTTATTGAAAACCTGAAATAGAAAAGCCGCACTGCTGAAATGGCAAAGCTAACTTACGAAGAAATACAGGAACGGTTTAATACGTCAAAGGATTTTAATGAAATTTTTGATGCTTTCGAAGCCGCAATCAACAGCAATATTAAAAATATTGAACTTTACCGCCAATTATTTTGGAACGACGCACTTTCGCACGACGAGCTCTGTTTGTTCGGCGAGAAGCTGGCTGAAGTATTTCCGGATATGAAATACGATGTATACATGTGGCTTGGAAAGGTATTTGAAGTCACATACTCCATGTACGATAATTACGAATCTACTATAAGATATTTCAGAAAAGCTGCTGATGTTAAGCCTGACGAAATCGAAACGTATATTGCAGTAAGCGACTGCTATGAGCCTGATTTAAATTTACCTCCTATCGATATAATTTTAGACTTTGTAAAAAACGGACTCTTACATGTAAAAGATCCAACACATCTCTATTTGAGATTATCTGAACTTTATGAAAAAACCGGTAATTATGAACAAAGCGATTATTACCGGCGTAAAGCAGATGAGAGTGGAGGCGCGCATCCAGAAGGATGAAATCTTATAAAGGTTACATTTTCATTCTTTTCGGAACAATATTCTGGGGAATATCTGCTACTATAGCTAAATTTCTTTATACTAAACAGGTCGAAACCTTGATACTTGTGCAAACCAGAGTTACTATTTCGGCGATATTAATTTTTGTTTTTTTCTTAATATTTAAACGGGAGTTATTAAAAATACAATTCACGCATTTATTTTCTTTTGTGTTGCTTGGAGTGATAGGTGTGGCGATGTCGAATTTTACCTATTATTTTACAATTCAGCAGACAAATGTATCAACCGCAATACTACTTCAATACATGGCTCCGCTCCTGGTATTGCTTTATGCTGCGTTCACAAAAGAAGAATCGCTCTCGTGGATAAAAATAGCGGCAGCATTTATTTCAATAAGCGGCTGTTTTCTGGCGGTTGCCGGAAAAGAATTTTCATTTATTCACGTAAGCAGGCTTGGTTTGATTGTTGGTGTGGCATCCGCTTTTTGCTGGGCTTTTGCTAATGTTTATTTGCGTCACATTCTAATAAACTATTCTGTGTGGACAATTATAGTCTATTCATTTTTAGCAGCATCGATATTTTGGTTATTTGTTAATCCTCCATGGGTTATCATCGAAGCAAAATATACACCTGAACTTTGGGGAATGTTTTTCGGATTTGCAATAATATCGGTTCTTATTCCCCATTCATTTTATTTTTCTGGACTGAGATATATTACCGCTTCACGGGCAATTATTACTGGTACATTCGAGCCTATTGTTGCGATTATATCTTCATATTTATTCTTACATCATATACTGGATGAAATCCAGATTTTCGGTGCCGTGATGGTTGTTGCAGCAATTGTTTTGCTCCAGATGAAAAAAGAAAAATTTCAGGAAATTAAAATTCAAAATCAATAAAAATGACAGAAAAAAGAGAAAATAAAATCAAAAATATTTTAAGTAAACGACAACCCGATCTGACCGTAGTTATCGAAAACATACACGATCCTCATAATGTAAGCGCAATTCTCCGGTCGGCTGATGCGGTTGGCGTTAAAGAAATACACCTTATTTATACCGTTGAAAAATTTCCTAAACTGGGTAAAAAAAGTTCTGCAAGCGCCGTTAAATGGGTTGAACGAAAAAGACATAATTCTGTAAAAGAATGTTATGAGTATTTATGGTCTGAGGGTTTTAAAATATATGCAACCCATCTTGGAAGCATATCTAAATCTCTTTACGAATTAAATTTAGCCAAAAAGGTTGCCCTTGTTTTCGGGAATGAACATCACGGCGTTTCAGATGAAGCTGCAGAATTAGCAGACGGAAATTTTCAAATACCAATGACCGGTATGATACAAAGTTTGAACGTTTCTGTAGCTTGTGCCGTTACATTATATGAAGCAATGCGACAACGTTTGAATAAGGGTTTTTATGATAAACCAAAATTCAGTAAGAGCGATCTTGAAATACTGTTCAATGAGTGGTCGAAAAAATAGTACATAAACAAAATTTAATACGGAGGTAAAATGAGTAGAATAATAAATGGGGATTTAATACCGGGTTTCGAAAATTTACCGGGCGTTGACGGAAAAAATTATAGTTTATCCGATTTTTCTAATAAAAAAATTCTTGTCATACTGTTGTCTTGCAATCATTGTCCTTATGTAAAAGCATACGAGGAGAGAATGATGGCTTTTCAAACTAAATATGATTCTGCGGATATACAGCTTGTGGCAATCAATTCAAATGAAACTGAAAATTATCCGGATGATAATTTTGAGGAAATGGTTAAAAATGCTAAACAGAAAAACTTTAATTTTATATATCTGAGAGATGATGATCAGTCGGTTGCGGATGTTTTTGGGGCTACACACACGCCGGAGTTTTTTGTTTTCGACAATAACTGGCAAAACCCCGGTGATGTTAAAGAAAAATATCTTGAGGAAGCTGTCGAAGAGTTATTAATAAATGAAAAAGTAAGAATTCCCGAAACTTACTCGATCGGATGTACAATTAAGTGGAAATGATTAATAATAATTCTATAAAAGTACAACCCACTTTCCCTCAATATTACTGACCTCCCCGACATTTGTTTTTGTCCATTCATTTTCCACATCGATGATGTCGATTTTATAATCATCGTCGTAAGTAATTACCTGTGCAATCCCGGAATTAATGATCATCCGTATGCAAAGTTTGCAAGGTTTGGCATTTGTCATTGTCATCCCGGTTTTTACATCAATTCCGACGAGGTATAATTTCGAGTTCAGCATATCAAAACGATTTGAATGGAGAATTGCATTTTGTTCAGCGTGAACGGAACGGCACCATTCGTAATGCTCGCCCGGTTTCGCGTTCCGCTCTTCACGCAAACAAAAATTTATATCAATACAATTCACGGTTCCTCTTGGTGCACCGCAATAGCCCGTAGATAATATCTGGTCTGACTGAACTATCACAGCGCCGTATTTGCGGCGAAGACAAGTGCTCCGCTGTGAAACTTCGCTGGCAATGTTCAAATAATATTCATCTTTTGAAATTCTCATGTAATGATATTTAGTTATTCTTTTTTTCTATTAATCCCATAATCAATGTCCGGATTGAACACAATACCCCGATAAAAAATCCTATTTTAATAATTGTATTCATGATTTCACCCTCTCCAAATTGCTGCAATTTTATCTGAGACCTATTCCCCCCAAAACAGAAACTATTACCCATAGAATCCACAGACCGTATGTAATGGTCAAACCTGTTCTTGTTGATTTGTCGGTCAATTTTGCCAAACCAAAACCTAACAAACCATACTGCCATAGAGTAAAAATGTTTATCTGTGACATTAAAGAATGAAGCTTGTTATTAACGTCGAAGTCGTTTACGAAAATCAATCCTAATCCGGGGGAAGCAAACATAGAATCAAAAAAGTACATAAGCAGCATAGTAATTACTCCTCCGAAGATACTTATCATACTTACGAGACCGTATAATTCCAGAACTTTTGTATACCCGAGGCTGAATTTTAATCCTAATTTCATTATCAGAAATAAAATTAACGATACACCAAAAAATATTAAAGCCACCATAACAGCGGCAGATATTCCGCCAATAGCAATAAACATTATTGGTCCGCTTTTTCGCATCCCTTCAGTATATTGGTCGGCTTGCTCATCTGACATCTTACCCTTTTCAACGTTTTCATAAATTTTTTCTGATTGCATGTCATAGATTTGTTCCCGTAAAATTTCATTATAGTACATGGCTGTTACCATAAATATTCCTAAGAACATACTTAATAAAAGTGGTACTACCCAGGAACTCGATCTTACAGGATTCGCTTTCAGTTCATCTAGTAATTCGCCGGGGGATGCGAAAACATTTGTTATGCGGTTTGTCAGTGATGTAAATTCGGGGCTCTGGTTTTCTGATGGTTGTACAATTTGTTCCATTATCTCTCCTTTTGTTTTTTACAAAATAATAAAAAACAAACGGAGTGTCAATAAAAATTTATAGAATTAATTACCATCTTCTTGGAACATTCTTGACGCATCTGACTGTATCTCTGCCAATAAGTAATTCTTCGTTTGTCGGAATGACAAATGCTTTTAAGCGGGAATCAGGACTTGAAATTTCTCCTTCTTTACCGTTAATAGTCTGATTATTAAGTTTTTTATCGAGTGTTAGACCGAACCATTCAAGTCCGTCACAAATCCTCTTTCTGATTTCAGGACTATTCTCACCAATACCACCCGCGAACAAAATGGCGTCGGCGCCCTTCATTTCAGCAAGATATGCCCCTATATATTTTTTCGCCCTTCCGCTGAATATCTCAATCGCTAATCGGGCTCTCCTGTCCTGATGTTCCTTTTCTTCAGCAATTAAATCTCGCATGTCATTTGTAAGTCCTGATAATCCAAGCAGACCGGATTGCTTATTCAGCACGGTGTCAATTTCATTAAACGACATTCCCTCTTTATGATGAAGAAATTCAATGATCGCAGGGTCTAAATCTCCTCCGCGGGTACCCATAACCAAACCTTCAAGCGGAGTTAATCCCATTGAAGTATCTATTGACTCCCCCGATTTCACAGCACAGGCGGAACAACCATTGCCAAGATGCAAAGTAATCACATTCACTTTTTCCCGTTTGATGCCAACAAGTTGACGGTACCGGTAAGCGATGTACCTGTGTGATGTTCCATGGAATCCATACTTTCTGATTTTATGCCTACGATAAAGTTGATAAGGGATAGCATACAAATAAGAAGTTTCAGGCATTGTCGAATGAAATGCGGTATCGAATACAGCGATCTGAGGAACTCCGGGTCCCAGAAGTTCTTTTGCCGCTAAAATACCTTTTAGATTCGCCGGATTATGCAATGGCGCTAACTCTATACAGTCTTCTATTCCGTCAATAACTTTATCGTCGATAAGTACCGACATAGTAAATTTTTCAGCGCCGTGAACTACCCTATGTCCGACTGCATGAATATCAGCGAGAGAACTTATTCCCTTAATTTTAGATTCAGGACTGATGATCCATCTTAAAATATAATCCAGCGCAGCCCTGTGGTCGCGTATCGGAACTGCCTGTTTGATTTTTGGCTGCCCTTCGGCTTGTAAAGTTATCAGTGATTGTGTGCCGATTCGTTCGAGAATACCACCGGCTAATCGCTTATCTTCATTTTTTTCTATTAGATCCAGATCGGTATGTATGATCTGAAATTTAACTGAGGATGATCCACAGTTAATTACTAGTACATTCATTATTATGCTCCATTGATTATTTGTTTCGAAAGGACTGGTGTAACCTGATGACTAAATATAAGGATTTTTAATAATAAAATGAAATTCAGTAATTTAAACTATAGAGCATAATTGTTTATTTTTAAAACGGACGGCTCATTCTGAAAAATATACTTACGGGCGATTTTACGTCGGTTTTCCAGGCGAATCCCAGTCTGTACTTCCCGTCCCGTGAACTCAATGCAAATCCCAAATCGGTCTTTAAATTATTAATTTTTAGGTCGTTAAATCCTTTATCAAATGAAATATTGTCGGCGACAGCGTTGATATATCCTGCATCATAAAACAATATCAGGTTAATCGACTTAAGTATTGAAAGAGGAAAGCCTGCATCTTCAGTTACCATTTTTCCATTGATAATATATTCGAGGTTTGCGAGTAAAAATCTGTTTCCGGAAAATTGCTTGAATGCGTAAGCAGGTAATGTGCTCACACCGCCCAATTCATATGCACGCTGGAGAGGTAAATATCCGTCGGAACTTGCCGCGCGTAATCTTAAATTTATATTATCAAATTTGCTTAGGGGTTGATAACGCCTGACGTCAAGAACATACCTGTTAAAATCATTATTTCCCTTTAATGCTTTACCGGCAAACTCAGTGCTTAACGAAAAACTCCAACCCGCAAGATGGGTTCTGCTTTCATCCAATTTGTGCATGTCGAATGTAAATATGATGCTGCGGATTTGGCTATTGTCGATAGCAGGATTTTCACGGAACGATTGGTTTGGCCTGAATAGTGACCAACCGACATTATTCTGTAAGGAAGTATAATCGTCATTAGCGTAGGTCAGCTTCAGCTGCATATCGGCGAAAGAACTGCGCGTATACATCCCCATCCAGGACGAAAAACCTTGACGGAGAAAATAATCCCGGTAATCATAGCGGGCGAAAAGAGCGTTTAATGAATTCTCTAAATTCCCGATCAGCCAGTGATCACGTGTGTCAACAATATCATGTCCCTCGATTCCCAACTCAAGCAAAACATTTTTAAATCCGAATTGTTGGGCTAACCCAACATCGAATTGCCATCGGTGTGTACCAAACCCATATCCGAGGGAGCCGGAAACCGACAAAGACCTTTCTTTTTCCCAATAAAAATTTCGAGGCGAGCGAAAGCCCAACAATAAACCTTCAACACGATTATATCTGAAAATAAATTTATCATTCAGGTTTTCTAATAATGCCTGTGCCGAATAATTTCTCGGGACTCCTTGGTCCAAAGGAAATGCGTACAAACTTAGTTTTCTGACTTTATGCTGTTTTTTATCCGAACGATCTGTTGTATTTTGCTCTGGCTCATCATTCTCTATTGAATCTGATTTTTCTGGGACATTCTCTTCATCCTCTTCATAAATCGGAACGCCAACCTCCCGTTCTACCTGACGGAAAGCATCATCGACTATTTTTTCGATCGCTGATTTAAAACGCTTCTTTTCTTTTTCATCTCCTTCAGATTTTTGTCCGAATGAGGAAGAGGAAAGTAAAATAACAGCAGCAAATAATATTATTATTTTCATAAAACAACTCCGGTCATTCTTTATAAAGTGTTATTCCCCAATATTGTGCATCCTCAGGGGCGTTATCGTTCCATCTGTTGTAAGAATGCGAATCATCAGATTTATAACGAACTCGGTATTCTCCTTTATCAAGCAGGATTGTAGTGTTTAATACTCTGTTTTTTCTTGCTCCGCCTGCATGGAAAGTCATTGAATAAGTCATTTCCCAGACGACCTTGTTGGAATTTACGTCTTCAATTAATCCATAATCAAACATCTCATTTCGGAATCCTTCACCGATAGAATAAATTCTTATCCTTGTTGGTTCAGTGAGTTTGAAAGTTTCGGATAGATTTGCATTGTCCTTGACACGTATAATTTGGGCAAGTATGTTTTTGTCTCTCTCTTCAATATATTTACCGACGCTACTGATATCAAAATCTTCATCTGCGGCGTAGATAGTAATACCCCAGTTTTCCGGATTGCGCGGCGGCGGAACATTCCAATCCTTATATGAATGGGAGTCATCAGTCTGATAAAAAACTATGTAATTTCCCGGCGGCAGAGTTATAATTTCGTCAACCATTCTGTTTTTTGAACCGCCTCCGGCATGTATTGATTTATCGACATCCATTTCCCAAACTTTTTCACGTGTCTTTGAGTTTATGATCCATCCGAAATCAGCCATCTGTCGCCGTGAGCTGTATCTTTCTCCCAAAGCCACAATCCGGATTCTGGTCTCTTTTTTCAGCGTGATTCCCTCGCTGAAAGTTTCGTCATTGCCGACTTTTGTGATTGATACAATCACATTTTTATTTTCTTTCGGAGTGAAAAGGGTTACAGCGTCGCTGTCTTTATTGTCTGTTAACATCAGCGTTATTCCATAATTGAGCGGATCGTCCGGCGGAGCGTCATTCCAATCAAGATATGAATGAGAATCATCGGTAAAATAATATACAACATAATTTCCGGCATCGAGATTTACGACTTTTTCAAATTTTAAATTTTTTGAAGCTCCGACCGCTTCGGTCACATTTTTCCGGTTCATTTCCCAGATTCTTGTGCGGCTCTTTTGATTTAAAATGTATCCATAGTCTGCCAACTCTTGTCCGCGGAGTCCTTCTCCCAAAGCATAGACCTGAATTGAAACAGGTTTCGACAGAGAAAAGCCTTGTCTGACGTTTTCATTTTCCCCAAGGTTTACTGCTTTAAATAAAACATTTTTAAATTCCTTCGGAGGATTGAACATTGAAACCTGAGTTGTATCGTCAACGAAAATGTCTATACCCCATTTTTTTGATCGATAGTTCCACTCATCGTATATATCGGCGCCAAACCAATCCTCAAGCCAGGAAAAAAACTTTCCGTAGCTTCCGCCAAAATCTATGAGATGGTCACGTTTACGGTGGTCAATGTTCATGCGTATATTTGAAAAAAGAGTTTGATAATGAAAATAACAGGCGGAGAAATAGACCTCGTAAGAGCCTTGCGATAGGTATAAGTAGTCATCAAACTTTCGTTCGTCGCCGGAAAAGCTGCTGTTGTCGACTGTTAACATCCACACTTTTTCGCGAGTATCGGAATTAATGATCCATCCGTATGCAAACATTGGCATGGACGATTCGTATTTTTTCCTTTCAGAAGCGGCTCCTGTTGCTTTAATGTGTAATGTTGCATCTTTTGGCAGCGTGAATCCTCCGGTTTTTAATTCTGTACGACTAAAATCTTTAAGCCTGATTATGTTCCGTTCGCCTGTAAAGCCATCACAGGAAAGTATGAGTGTAATTATTCCAACTATTAAGCTAAACTTATTTATCATAAATTATTCCTGTTAAAAAATCTACAAAATATACGAGAGCACTATTAATTAGTTTCGACTAAATTAAACACTTATTTTTTTAAAATATGATTATTTGTTAAAATCGAAGGTTTTTTTTATAATTAAAATATCATGTTTGTAAGACGATAATCGCATTGTTCATAAAATCATTAACCCGTCAGAAAATAATCTATTTGATTAACCGAAAGATATGTTTACTAAACATATTTTCACAGCAAATAAAGGAAAAATGATGAAAAAAGCACAAATTTTCTCTATATTATTACTAATTATAAGTTATAATGGATATTCTCAGGAGGAAACTCTTTTAGGTGATAAGGAAATAACACACACGGGATTTGGCGGACCGGTATTTAAATTTTCGCACGTAAATAAAAATTTTGCTCTCTTTATCGGTGGCAGAGGCGGATGGATAATTAACCATACATTTGTTATTGGCGGCGGGGGGTATGGTCTGGTAAACAATATTCCCGGCAACATAAAAATAAACGGAGAAACACCGATCATGAATTTTGGTTACGGAGGATTGGAACTGGAATACATCAGCGATTATAAAAAACTTCTACATTATACAATCCAAACTTTAATCGGAGCCGGGGGGGTCGGTTACCGCACTCGCGATAACCGCCAACATCATATGCACGACAACGCATTTTTTGTTTTTGAACCGGCAGTTCATCTTAATTTGAATATTGCTCACTTTATGCGGGCAGGGTTGGGAGTCAGTTACAGAATTATCCTAGGTGTTGATTATGATGAATTAAGAAACCGGGACTTATCGGGATATTCAGCGAATTTAACACTGAAGTTCGGTAAATTTTGATTTTTTTTAAACTTAATTGAAAAAGAAAAGCGAATGAAAACTAAAATTAAAATCAAATTTAAATCTACGATTGGACTCCTGTTAATTATTATTTATGTTGTCGGAGCAAGTTCACAAACCAGAAATCTTACACTCGACGACGCAATTAATGCTGCTCTTAAAAATAATCGCGATATCAACATCGCCAATCTAAACGTTAAAAAAGCCGATGAAGCTGTCGGGGAAGCATATGGTTATGCTTTACCAAGCGTTGACCTCCTCGGCAATATTTCGCACTTCATGGAAAAGCCTAAAATTCCGTTTCCCGATTTTTCTGCCCTTTTGGGGAACGCCACGTACTCAATATTGTTTGATGAAGGGGTAATCCCGCGGAATGAAGATAAATTCAAACCAGTTGCAACGTCACTGCAATCATTCGTACAGACGAATAGTTATGAAGCAAAGCTGCAAGTAACCCAAACGTTATTTAATTCAACGGTGTTCAGAGGTATCGGTGCATCTCAAATTTATCTCGACTTGTCAAAGGAAGAGTTAAAGAGAACGGTTTCAGCAACAATATTAAATGTACAAAAAGCTTTCTACAGTGTTCTGCTCACCAGGCAGTTATTTAATATTACGAAAGCTGCATATGATAACGCAGAAGACAACTTAAACAATGTCAAAGCTCTCCACAAGCAGGGATTTGTCGCAGAGTTTGATCTGCTTCAGGCGGAAGTCCGCGTTGAAAATATCAGACCGGCAGTTATACAAATGGAAAACACATACCGGAACTCTATTAACGGTTTAAAAATTGTTTTGGGAATAAATCAACGGGATGAAATTGATGTAGTCGGAGAAATTGCCTACAAAAATCAGAACCAATATGATGAAATCGAAGCTGTTGAAACGGCGCTGGAATTTAATTACGGAATCCGTGCTCTTGATCTTAAAAAACAGGTAGATGAAGAATATATAGCTTTGTACAAATCAGAATTCTGGCCTACAATTTATGCCTTCGGTAATTATACCTATGCCGGATCAGCAGATAAGTTTAAGTTTCAGAATTATTCATCTTCAATAGTCGGATTAACTTTTTCGATGAATCTCTTTTCCGGATTGCAATCAGCCCGCAGGGTTGAACAATCTCAGATTAATGTTAAGCAGACGGAGCAGCAATTGCTTCAATTAATAGATTTTATTTCGTCTGAAGTTAAGGCGAAGATTAAAGAAATAAACCGCGTTCAAAATATTATCAGCGCTCAGGAAAGAAACGTAACAGTTGCTGAAAAAGCTCACGAAATTGCAGTTGTCAGGTATAAAGAAGGAACGGGTAATCAGCTCGAAGTACAAAACGCCGACATCTCTCTTAAACAGGCGCGGACAAATAAACTCCAATCTGTTTATGATCTTATTATTGCAAAAGCGGAGCTTGATCAAATGCTTGGCAGGGTAGACACAAAATATATGAACCAATTTAAAAATGAAAATTAAAAATCTCAGGAGAATTTTGTGATGTTAAAAAATACAATAAAAATATTTATGAATCTGATTGCAATCGTTTCTGTATTAGTATTTACGCAAGGATGTGGAAGCGACTCTAAAGATTCCGCGAAAAGCATGGAACAGATTCAGGAGGAAATGGGAATCCCGGTTAAAATCGCTGTGATCGAAACCCGCCCATTCAATAAATATTTAAGTTTTTATTCAAAATTATCCGGTGTTCAGGAAGCCACAAAGATGTCATTGATAGGCGGGAAAATTGAAAAGATTTACGCCAAAGCCGGCGATTATGTAAAAGAACATCAGGTTATTGTTGAATTTGCGAAAGATAATCCAAAGACACAATACGAACAGACGAAAACTGCATTTGAAAATTCAGAAAAAATTTATCAGCGCACAAAAGCTCTATATGACGCGGGTGAATCCTCTGAGGCAAATTTTGATGCAGTTCAAACGCAATACTTTGTCAACAAACATAACTATGAATCTCAACGGCAGATGCTTTTTATTGAATCACCATTTAACGGATATGTCGTTGATATGAAAGTGAATGAAGGGGACAACGTCAAATCTGATATCTATCTATTTACCGTAGCCAATATAAGCAAGATGAGAGGGAGGATTTGGGCATCTTCCGACGAGATAAGTAATATCCGCAAAGGGATGACGGCGCTGGTTGAATTAAATGGAAAAAATTTTACGGGTAAAGTAATGGAAATTTCCCTGGCGGCAGATCCCGAAAAACAAGCTTTCTATGCCGAAATCGAATTTGATAATTCTCACGGGGAATTAAAAAGCGGTATCACGGTTGAAATAAAAATACTTATTTATGAAAATCCGAATGCTATAATTATACCCGGAAATCTTGTAATGAATGACAATCAGGGGAGTTATGTATTTGTTGAAAGTAATTTAATTGCAAAGAAAAAATATATTACCAATGGAACTGGCAGCGGAATCGATTATGAAGTAAAAAGCGGACTGACAAGCGGAGATAATTTAATAACCCATGGATCGGCTCAGGTGAGCGACGGCGGTAAAGTTAGAGTAATAGACTGAGAGGAATCTGAAGATGTTTGTAATTAAAACAGCCATAAACCGACCTGTAATGACAATAATGGGAATCTCGCTATTCCTGATTTTCGGAGCGCTTGCTTTTTTTTCGCTGAATCTGAATCTTCAACCGGAGGTTGAAATACCGTATGTGACTATCTCGACCGTTTATCCCGGTGCAGGGCCTAAAGAAATTGAAACACTTATCAGTAAAAAAATTGAGGAAGCAGTTTCAACAGTAAGCCTGATTGAAAGAGTTGAATCATATTCGCTTGATGGTTTGTCGATTGTTATTATTGAATTTAAAATTTCCAAAAACGTCAATGTCGCAAATCAGGAAGTCAAGGATAAAATTGACGCGATAATTAACAATCTCCCGTCAGATTCAAAAAAACCGATCGTCCAAAAAGTTGATCTCAAGCAGTTTCCGGTTGTTGATGTTGTTCTCAGCGGTAGTCTCGGTCCGAGAGAGTTATATGAAATTGCCGACAAAACTTTAAAAGACAGGTTCTCCCAGATTGAAGGAGTTGCAAATGTTAATATAACCGGAGGACAGGAAAAGGAAATTAAGGTTGTTTTAGACAACAGGGTGGTTTATGAAAATAAAATTTCATTGCCGCAATTGATCGATATACTTCGAATTCATAATATGGATATTCCGGGCGGATATTTTAAGTTAAGAGATCAGGAATATACCGTACGCCTTGAAGGAGAATACAGCAATCCTGAAACATTGAGGGATTTACAAATTCCAACGCAATTCGGACCAAAGAAACTTCGTCAGATAGCAAGAGTTGAAGAAGGCGGAAAAGATATCAGGCAGCGTTCGGTTTATTATAATAATATTGAAAATATTAAAGATGAAAATATTATCCGGCTAGGAATTGTAAAAAGTTCGGAAGGAAATGTCGTAAAAGTTGCCGATGCGATCAGAAGCTCGCTACCCGAAATTCTGGAATCGCTTCCTGAAGGGACAAACTTGAAAATTATCAACGATGCTTCAGAATTTGTAAAGAGCAGCGTCAACGACACGATGAGCAATATATATTTAGGTGTCTTATTCACATCATTGGTGTTACTTATTTTCCTTCACGATATTAGGTCTACTATAATAGTAGCCCTCTCGATGCCTACATCAATTATATCTACTTTTCTACTACTTCAGGTATTCGACCTCACGCTGAATATAATGACGCTGATGGGCCTGTCTGTATCTGTCGGTGTTTTGGTAGCAAACTCTGTGGTTGTTATCGAGAATGTGTTTAGGTATAAAAAATTAGGAAAAAACAACAAAGAAGCGTCATATTTCGGGACAAACGAAGTAATGGTTGCCGTGCTTGCCGCAACCCTTACGAATATTGTTGTATTTCTACCGATTGCCAACATGTCGTCGCTTGTCGGACAATGGCTGCGCGAGCTGGCGCTTGCAGCAGTTTTTGCAACAATATTTTCTCTTATTATATCATTTACACTAACGCCGATGCTTGCCTCGCTCATACTTCCTGTTGCAAAGCTGAAGAAAGGGAGATTAGGTTCCTGGTTCGATAAATGGGAAAACAAATCTATCGAATATTACAAATTGATACTTGGGAAAGTTCTCAGCACTAAAAAGTTTAGCCTTTTAATTGTCGTTGCAACGTTTATTTTGTTTTTTGCGACAATGATTATTTTCGGACCAAAGCTCGGATTTGAATTTGCTCCTCCTTTCGATGACGGCAAAATAAGAATTGATGTTGAGCTTCCTGAAGGATATAATTTGGATGAGACGGCAAAGGTTCTGACAGAAATAGAAAACAGGCTGAAGAAATACAGTGAAGTCACCTACATGTTAACTGATTTCGGAAAACTTGGAGGACTTGATATAGGAACAAACCTTGCGGCAATGACACTACAGCTTGTTGATGTGAACGAACGTGATTACGGTATCCAAAAAATGGTTTCTGTATTCGTAAACGAATTGGCTGATATTCCAAATGCAAAAATAAAAGTGAACCTCGCTTCGCAAATGGCCGGACCCGGAGCTCCTATACAATTTTTCCTGTTGGGTCAGGATTTGGACATGCTTGAAAAGCTGAAAATAGATATTATTGAAAAAATAAAAGATGTTCCGGGGCTGATGAATCTTGACCAAAGCTCGCGTGCGGGGAAACCCGAAATAACGGTTTTTCCAAAGCGTGAAAAACTCACCGACGCAGGACTAACAGTTATGGATGTTGCCTTAACTCTAAGGTCTTCGCTGGAAGGGATGGTTTCTTCAAAATACAGGGAGCTTGGAAACGAGTTTGATATTACTGTAACGCTCGATGATAAGTCGGTGGATACTCCGGAAAAAATCGGAAACATTACAGTCGTCTCACCTGTTGTAGGTTCAATCCGCCTATCGCAGGTTGCCGATATTAAATTCACGAAGGGTTATACAAAAATTTTGCACAGGGATAAATATACAACTATCAGCTTTACGGGAGCTCCGGCTGCCGATGTACCGTTGGGTAATGTTACGAATGAGATCGACAGAAGACTTAAGGAAATAAAATTTCCAAGCGGATACAACATCAAGTGGGGCGGAAATGTCAAGATGATGAATGAAATGATTGCCGATATGGCATTCGCATTTTTCCTGGCAGTGATATTGACTTACATGCTGCTTGCAGCAATACTCGAGAGTTTCTGGCAGCCGGTTCTGATTATGATAACAGTTGCATTAGGTATGATTGGCGTAATTTTATCTCTCTATATTACCAATATCGCATTCGGCATAACGTCGTTGATGGCAATAATAATGCTGATTGGTATTGTGGTGAATAACGCTATTTTAATTCTCGATTATACAAACCAGTTGCGGAGAGACAGCGGATTATTGCCGAAGGATGCTTTGCTTGAGGCATGTCCTACAAAGCTTAAACCTCAGATAATGGCTTCTACCGCGATTATTTTGGGAATGCTTCCGCTTGCGCTGGGAATCGGCGATGCGGGTAAAGAGATGCGCATCCCGCTCGGTGTTGTTGCAATTGGAGGTTTGATGGTATCAACTTTATTAACTTTATTTGTTATCCCGGCATTTTATTACATAACCTCGAAAGCAAAAAGTGTTATCAAAGAAAAGTTAGTTGTGGATTAAGTACAAAATATAGTCCTCACATCCCCCTCTGCCTGTAATACTCATCAAACCATTTCTGCTTGAGGAAGGCG